>CAKTZN010000057.1 GCA_934635545.1 uncultured Oscillospiraceae bacterium
GTTTTTCAGCACGCGGGTCACGGTCTTGCCCATGGGATAATCCTTGCAAATATCGCGCATCTGTAAGATCATGCTCATCCCTCCGCAACTGCGCTGTCATCCGCGGCGGGCAGCGCCGCGGCGCCGTCCTCCGGCACCATATCCACAGCGCCGTCCATGCCGTCAACAGGCGCGCCGTCCATACCGTCCACGCCGCTCATATCGCCCATATCTCCCATGTCACCCATATCGCCCATGTCGCCGCCGTCCATGCTGGGATTGAAGGTGGCATCGTCATAGGTAACGCAGGTCATACCGGCCTTCAGGCTCTCGTCGGGGAAGGCAATGTAATCGTCGGCGGTCAGGCCGTCGGTGACAACGTAGGTGTCCATCTCCGCGTCATAGTCGCCCAGGGTCAGGCTGCGCTTTTCCAGCTTGCCCTTGGCGTTCTGGGCCCATACCCAGGGAGAGGAATCCACGTCATTGATGTAATATGCGGGCAGCTTCAGGGTGTCGGCATCCTGCTCCGCGTCCTGGCCGTAGTCCGGCTCGATGTACACATGCTGGCCCAGCAGCAGTCCGTCACTATTCTCCAGCTCCACATAGAAGGGGTACTTGCTGGACATGGCGGTGTCGTCGCTGGCCCCGCCGTAGTAATTGTTCTGGTTGCCCTGCTGGGCGTTCTCCCAGTCGATGAGGGAGATGGTGCCCTTCCAGGTCTGGTCGCTGACGCGGGAGCGGATCACCACGGCGGTGCCCTCCGTCAGCATTCCGGCGTTGTTCTCGTTGACATAGCCCTTCACCCGGAAGCCACTGGTCTCCACGATGGTCATGAAGGGCAGGGGGTTGCCCATCTGGTCGGTGCCGCCGTTCTCGTTGATAGCCTTGATCCGGCCCGTCACCGGCGAGGTGACCGTCACGTTCTGCAGCGTCTTCTGCAGCTTTTCGATATCCTGTCCCTTCAGGGAGATGTTATACTCCTTCTCCAGGATGTCGGTGGTGACCTGGCGGATCTCCAGCGTATACTGCATCTGGTCGTCGGTGGAAGCGGCGTTCTTATCCTTCTCCAGTTGCTCCTTCTCCGCCTTCTTGCTGGCCAGCTCGTTCTGCATCTGCTCCAACTCCAACTGGGCCTTCTCCAGATCCAGTTGCGCCTGGCTCATGTCATAGGTAAACAGGGCGTCGCCCTCCTTGACCTCCTGGTCCACCTTCACCTTGATGGAATCCACCGTGGCGTTGTCGTCCTTCTTGATCTGCGTCTCGCTCTGAGACGTGACCATTCCGGCAAAACGATCCACCAGCCCTGTGGAGCCCAGCCCGCAGATCATGGACACAGACTGTACCGAGGCTTCTCCCTCCGCGCTTGCGCCGCAGCCCGCCAGTACGGACAGCAGCATCACGGCAGCCAGCGCGATCACAGCAAACTTTTTCATCCCATTTCTCCTTGTAATCTGTTTTGGAACTGAATTTTTGTCCATATAAGTATAGACGTTCCGGCAGCGGAAAATGTTCCCGCTTTTTCCAACATTTTTCTTCACAACTGTATTAGCACAGTTGGTACACTCATTATACCAGAGGGCAGTCCTTTGTCAAGCATATTTCCCGCAAAAAAAACGCTTCCCGACCGACAGTCGGGAAGCGCTGCTCTTATGCGTTTTCTTCCGGGGGCTCCGGATCGTATTCCAGAATGTCGCCGGGCTGGCAGTGCAGCACCTCGCAGATGGCCGCCAGGGTGGAGAACCGGATGGCGCTGATGCGCCCGTTCTTCATCTTGGACAGGTTCACGTTGGCCACGCCCACCTTTTCCGACAGCTCATTCAGGCTCATCTTCCGGTCCGCCATCACCCGGTCCAGCCGTAAAACAATGTGTCCCATCTCGTCTCCTTACAGTGTCTCGTCGGATTCCCGCTGCAACTGCACGCCGTAGTGGAACACCACGGTCAGGCACATGGTCACCGCGAAAGCGATCAGCACGCCCCACTGGATATAAACACCCGTATGGCTGGTGGCCATAAACTGCCGTGCGACCGTCTCCGCCGCAGAAGTCAGCAGTGCCACCGGCAGCAGCGACCAGCCGAAGGCTTTCATCTTCTTCACAAGCTCCTCACAGAATACCGATTCGCAGCCTTCGATGACCTTGAACATCCGTCGCAGCAGCCACAGCATCACCACCGTGGCCGCCGAGGCCAGCGCGGCGAACAGCAGAATGCGCACCACATCACGGCTTGAGTAGGTCATCGGCTCTGTGCTGGTCTCGATCACCATCCGATCGTCCTCCATATGCATGGCCGCCGAGGCATAGCCGTTGGTCATCGTGACATCCTCAAACCGCCCTTTCGTCAGTACCTGCCACAAGTCCTCCGCAAATTTGCCGCTGCTCTGATACACCGCCTGGCCGGTCACGCTTACCGAAACCGTATCCCGCGGCAGTGCCGCCATCACGGCGGCCGCCGCCCCGGCGGCAACAGTGGTCAGAATATTCAGCACCAGCAAAACCGTCAGGATGATCTTCCCCACCCTGCCGAACTGATGCACCCGCTTCAACGTATTGGCGTTCATAAGGCACCTCCTGCATAAAACATAAAATATTTAACGTTTATCGTTATCTATACGATACCAGAACGCCCCGCTCTTGTCAAGCAATTTTTAACGTTTATCGTAAAATATTTTATGCTTCACAGTATGCGTGGTGTCCGCATGTAGGGGCGGACGACTCTGTCCGCCCGCCCCCAAAGCTTTCGTCCCTCTTCGTAGGGCGGGGTGACCACACCCCGCCGCCCGATAAACGCAAGCGGTACACTGCATTTCCGGTCTCTCCCCCAGTCTCGCGTGCGCTCGACAGCCCCCTCGTCAGAGGGGGCCACAGGAGTAGTGCGCCGCCGCCAGAAATTTCACAGGGGCGGACAGTGTCCGCCCCTGCAAATTGGCAAGCGTATTATTCATCCATATCCACGGTGATGTTGTCTGTGCCGTGCTCCTCGAATTCTCCTAAGTACGTCTCCATCCGGGCCATGATCTCGTCATAGTTCTCCGGCGTGATGGGGGGATCGTCCATATCCCGCAGGGCCAGCTCCTGGGCCAGGATCTCGAAAAACGTGGTGTCCTCATAGGCCATGATGGCCTCGTGGATGCCGCCCTCGGCAAAGGCCCGGCTGGGGATCAGCTCGCCGTGATACAGCTCCGTCAGCGAGGACATGCCCTGGCTGAGGCAGTGGGAGAACACCAGGCTCTCCACCTGGTCATACTCCCGGATGCGGTCATCGCCCCGGGTGGAGTTCAGCACCCAGTTGCCGATATACACCAGGTCCAGCAAGCGCCGGAATTGCTTCTGCGTCATTTTCAGTTCCATAAAAAAGCCACCTCCTGTGGGGCAATGATTTTCGATACCAATGATTATAGCACGGTTGTCAATGGGGTTCCAGATGAAAAAACAGCTATCTTCGGCAAATTTTTGCTTGTGAACAGCGCGGCGGCATAGTATAATATTATATTGACTTTTGCAAGCAAGGAGTGGGTATATGGACGAACGGCCCATCGGGGTATTTGACTCCGGTCTCGGCGGGCTGACTGCCGTGCGGGAGATCCGCAGCATATTGCCCTTCGAGAACATTATATACTTCGGAGACACGTCCCGTGTCCCCTACGGCGGAAGATCCCGTGAAATTCTGCTGAAATACGCCCGGCAGGATGTGCATTTCCTACGGAGCTTTGACATCAAGGCGCTGCTGGTGGCCTGCGGCACCGTGTCCAGCAACGTGCTGCCGGAGCTGCAGCGGGAGAGCGACCTGCCCATTCTGGGCGTGGTGGAACCCGCCTGCCGCCGCGCGCTGGCCGCCACCCGCAACAAGCGTGTGGGCCTGATCGCCACCGCCGCGTCGGTGCGCTCCGGCGCGTATGAGCGCACCCTCGCCGCCATGGACGGCGACGTGACCGTCATCGCCAGGGCCTGCCCCCTGTTCGTGCCGCTGGTGGAAAACGGCCGCTACCGGGTGGGCGACTGCGTTATCGAGACGGTGGCCCGGGAATATCTGGAGCCGCTGAAGGCGGAGGGCATCGACACCCTCATCATGGGCTGCACCCACTATCCCCTGCTGGAGGAGGTGGTGGCCCAGGTCATGGGCCCCGGCGTAACGCTGGTGGACTCCGGCGCCCAGGCGGCCCGGCAGTTGAAGGACTCCCTGACGGCGCACGACGCCCTGTGCAGCGAACAGCAGGGCGGCATCACCCTGTACGCCAGCGACATCACCGGCGACTTCGGCGCGCTGGCCCCCCAGTTTTTACGGGAACCGGCCCCCCAGGTGCTGGAAGTGGATATCGACAAATACTAAGGAGAGAGAACCGATATGAATATGATCCAAAAAGCCAAGGAACAAGTGCAGGAGTTGACGAAGCAGGCCTACGCCGCTGCTGTAAAGGAAAACCTCCTGCCGGAGGGCGTCACCGTCGAGCCGTCAGTGGAGATCCCCAAGGACGTGTCCAACGGCGACTACACCACCACCTTCTGCCTGGCGGCGGCCAAGGCCATGAAGATGAACCCCCGCCAGGTGGCGACGATTCTGACGGAGCATATGGCGCTGGAGGGCAGCTACTTCACCTCCGTGGAGATCGCGGGCCCCGGCTTCATGAACTTCCGTCTGGGCGACAAGTGGTTTGGCGATACCGTCACCGCCATCGAGGCGGCGGGCGCGGACTACGGCTGCAGCGACATGCTGAAGGGCCGCAAGATCATGGTGGAGTTCGTCTCCGCCAACCCCACCGGCCCCATGCACATGGGCAACGCCCGGGGCGGCGTGCTGGGCGATACGCTGGCAAGCGTTCTGGCCAAGTCCGGCGCGGACGTGTGGCGCGAGTTCTACGTCAACGACGCCGGCAACCAGATCGAGAAATTCGCCAAGAGCCTTGAGGCCCGCTACTTCCAGATCATCAAGGGCGAGGACGCGGTGGAATTCCCTGAGGACGGCTACCACGGCGACGACATCCGTGAACTGGCCCAGCTCTTCTACGAGAAAGAGGGCGACAAGTATCTGGACTGCGACGAAAAAACCCGCCACGACGCCCTGGCCCAGTTCGGCCTGAGCCACAACATCCCCAAGATGAAGGCGGATCTGGAGCGCTACGGCATCAAGTATGACGAGTGGTTCTTCGAGTCCTCCCTCCACGAGAGCGGCTATGTGGCCGACACCGTGGCCGCGTTGACGGCCCAGGGCTATACCTATAAAAAGGACGGCGCGCTGTGGCTCAAGACCGCGGAGATCCTGGCCAAAAACCTCCGGGCCGCCGGAAAGTCCGACGCTGACATCGAGAAGCTGGCCCTGAAAGACGACGTGCTGCGCCGGGCCAACGGCTTCTACACCTACTTTGCCGCCGATATCGCCTATCACCGCAACAAATTCGCCGTCCGCGGCTTCGACAAGGTCATCAACATCTGGGGCGCCGACCACCACGGCCATGTGGCCCGCTTGAAGGGCGCTATGGACGCGCTGGGTCTGGACGGCACCAACCGGCTGGACATCGTGCTGATGCAGTTGGTGAAGCTGGTGCGTGACGGCGAGGTGGTGCGCATGTCCAAGCGTACCGGCAAGGCCATCAGCCTGACGGACCTGCTGGACGAGATCCCCGTGGACGCCTGCCGCTACTTCTTCAACGCCAAGCCCGAGACCCAGATGGAGTTCGACCTGGGCCTGGCCGTCCGCGAGGACAGCGAGAATCCTGTGTACTACGTCCAGTACGCCCACGCCCGCATCTGCACGCTGCTGAAGGCGCTGGCGGCGGAGGGCTATCAGGTGAAGGATGCCGCCGATGTGGACTTCACCGTGCTGTCCGCGCCGGAGGAGAAGGCCCTGATCAAGCAGTTGGCCCAGTACCCGGTGGTGGTGCAGCTTGCGGCCCGTGACTACGACCCCAGCTTCATCAACCGCTATCTCACCGAGCTGGCGGCGGCCTTCCACAAGTTCTACAACGCCTGCCGCATCAAGGGCGAGGCAGAGAACGTACTGCTGGCGAGATTGAAGCTGGCGGACACCGCCCGCGCCGTGCTGAAAAACGGCATGACCCTCATCGGCTGCTCCGCGCCGGAGAAGATGTAAGCTGCCCGGCAGAATATTTTATCAAAGGAAAGCGCTTGTCAGCGCTTTCCTTTTTTGCTACAATGGTGCAAAAGGAGGCACGCACCATGAGCTACGCTGACGAGATATTCAAACAGAACTGCCGGAACATCTTGCAAAACGGCGTGTGGGACACCGACCAGAAGGTGCGTCCCCACTGGGCCGACGGTACCCCCGCCCACACGGTGAAGAAGTTCGGCATCATCAACCGCTACGACCTCAGCAGGGAATTCCCCATCCTGACCCTGCGGCGGACGTACTTCAAGACCTGCATCGACGAGCTGCTGTGGATCTGGCAGAAGAAGTCCAACAACGTCCACGACCTGCGGGGCAACATCTGGGATAGCTGGGCCGACGAGACCGGCTCCATCGGCAAGGCCTACGGCTATCAACTGGGCGTGAAGCACCAGTATCCAGAGGGCGAGATGGATCAGGTGGATCGTGTGCTGTACGACCTGAAGCACAACCCTGCCAGCCGCCGCATCCTCACCAATCTCTATAACTTCCAGGATCTCCACGAGATGGCCCTGTACCCCTGCGCCTATTCCATGACCTTCAACGTCTCCGGCGATACCCTGAACGCCATCCTCAACCAGCGCAGCCAGGATATGCTGACCGCCAACAACTGGAACGTGGTGCAGTACAGCGTCCTGGTCCACATGATGGCCCAGGTGTCCGGCCTGAAGGCCGGTGAGCTGGTGCATGTCATCGCCGACGCCCACATCTATGACCGCCACGTCCCCGCCGTGGAGAAGCTGCTGGCCCTGGAGCCTCAGTCCGCACCCACCTTCCATATGGACGAAGCCGTCACCGATTTCTACCGGTTCACCCGTGACAGCTTCTCGCTGGAGGACTACCATCCCCTGCCCTTCGACGATGAGATCCCCGTTGCCATCTGAGCTGTAAAGGAGAAACGCCTATGTTCGCCATCGCCGCCGTATCCCAGAATTGGGGCATCGGCAAGGATAATCACTTGCTGTTCCACATCTCCGCCGACATGAAGCGCTTCCGCGAATTGACGGAGGGCAAGACCGTGCTGATGGGCCGTAAGACCCTGCAAAGCCTGCCCGGCGGCAAGGGTCTGCCCCGCCGCCGCAACATCGTGCTGACCGCCAACTCCGATTTCGCCGCCCCGGACGCCGAGACCGCCCACAATCCCGTCCAGGCGGTGTTCACCGCCGGAGAGGAGGCCGTCATCATCGGCGGTGAGAGCGTGTACCGCCTGTTCCTCCCCCTGTGTGAGCGGGTGTATATCACCAAGGTCTTTGCCGACGCCGAGGCCGACGCCTTCTTCCCCGACCTGGACGCCGATCCCCACTGGCAGGTGGACTGCCAGAGCGAGATCTTCGAGGAGAACGGTCTCCGCTACCAGTTCGTGGACTACATCCCCGCGGAAGAGGAGGACGACCTGGCCGACCTGCTCCCCGACCGCAGTGAACCCATCCCCTTCGCCCCGGTGGAGGACTTCACCGACCTGACGGGATTTATGTAAGAGACAAAAAGAACGCCCAAGGCATAGCCTCGGGCGTTCTTTTGTTCATTTTACGACAGGCGGCGTCAATACAACGCCCATCTGCCGCGCCACGGCCTCCCGCTCCTTGGCAAATCGGGGATTGCGCAGGTCGCCGTTCACATAGGCGGGGTAATACCCCTCCCAGTAGGGCTGGTTCGATCCCGCTTCGATGCACTGCCGCAGAATGTCCAGCCGACAGTTCAGTTGAAAGGAGCTGCCCAGATTGCACCGCATCTCATGCAGCACACTTTCCGCCCCCTTCAGTTCCCGAAAGACCCGTCCCCACTGGAGGCAGATCCGCTCTCTTTTCCGGACGTCTATGCTCCGTCCGTACAGGATAGGATAGTCCTCCTGCTGACCCACCGGGATATGGCCGACGATGGGGTACTCTCCATAATACAGGCCGTTGTCCATGATGACCGCGGAGGGCAGCGACCGCAAATCCTTCAGCTCCTCCGCCGTCACATCGGCCCGCTCCGTGACAATGTGGTACACACTGCACACCAGGGGCTTGCCCATAAAAATGTCCCAGAAGGGCATGTCGCCCTTCCGCATGGCGTCATAGTTCAGCAGGACGCGCCCATAGCCGTAAAGGCGGCGGTCAATGGGAAAACGGAACACATCTCCCTCCCGGAAGCGAACGTGCTGCCGGGGCTGGCGGGCAAACTGTTCGATATCTGTAATGTCCTCCGGTGCGGTGTCAGTGCACCACTGCTCCACCCATTGGGCAAACTGCTCTATGGTGCCGTGCCTGTCCGCCAAGGGCGGCAGATAGCGATTGTTGAAATAGGCGCATTGCCGCTCACTGCTGTACAGGTCAATGGCGCCCCTCTGGCTGAACACCAAGCACATCCCCACGGAAGTCCGCTTTTTCAGATTGGCGGAGGACAGCAGCACCGGCTTGCCCCGCTCCGTTTTGGGCAGCAGATACCGCCCATCCGGCGTGACCCGCTCATTCAACTGGTACTCTATGTAGCAGTCCCCACCGGAGTTGACGCACTTTCGCACCATGTCGCCCTCCAGATACGTCACGGTTTCAAAGTCGTCATAGGGGCTGGCCTTCACCGGGATCCGCCGCCAATGGGCCTCCACCTGATCCAGCCCCAGGCACCGGCGCTGGTCGTTGCGCAATTCCCACATGGCTCACAGCTCCAGCCGCATGTACACCAGCTCCTGATACTGCCCCGTCAGGCGGGAGCGGAAGCCCCGCGGGTTTCTGCCGTATTCCACAAAGCCCGCCTTTTCGTACAGCGCCAGGGCGCGGCCGTTTTCCGCCACCGCGCTCAGCTCCAACTGCGTATACCCGGCGGCCCGGGCACTCTCGATGCAGGCCGTCATCAGCGCCCAGCCGATGCCCAGCCCCCAAAACTCCTTGGCCACGCTGATGCCGAAGTCCGCCCGGTGCCGCACCTTGAACTTGCCGCCGACGGCGTCGATCCCGGCGGTGGCCGCCACCCGGCCGTCCACCACGGCGATGAGCAGAAGCTCGTTATCACTGTCCGCCCTCCGCTGCAAAAACGCCCCCTCCTGCTCCGGCGTCATGGTGTTCTCATCGGCATAGCTCAGCAGATAGTCCGTCTCCTCATGGGTCTTGGTAAAAATGTCGTACACCGCCTGGCCGTCGCTCTCCACGGCGCTGCGCAGGCAGCAGGCTCTGCCGTCTCTCAGCTCGATGATCTTCTGAAATTCCATATCTGTCCCTCCTTGTCCGTCTCTCCTGTCCTTTCGCGGCGTTAATGTACCTTTATCCCGCCGTTATTGTACCATTTGCGCACCGGTTATGTACCGTTTGTGTACCCTTATTGTACCAATAACGGGCGGAATAGTAAAGGGGTGATCCGCTCCATGGTTTTCCCCCTGCAAAAAAAGGACCGGAGCCAAGCTCCGGTCCTTTTTTCATTTTGCATACAGCCACACCGCCAGGGCGATCTGGGCCAGCAGGATCAGCGGAATGCCCCACACGAAGTACCAGTGCTTCGTCTTATGATGGAACACCTTCATGCCCAGCAGCGCGCCCAGACTGCCGCCCAGCAGCGGCAGCAGGAACAGCGTTCTTTCCGGCACGCGCCATGCGCCCCGTTTGGCCTTGGCCTTGTCGATGCCGTACACCGCGAAGGTCACCAGGTTGACAGCGGCCAGCCAGACCAGCAGCACCGCGCCCCAGCCACCGCCGGTGAACACCGCCAGCGGGCCGTCGGCGCTGCTGATGATGCCTGCGGACAGGGCGCTCACTTGCCCAGCTTCGCCAGCTCGCAGGCGGTCTTGGCCGCCAGGCGGGCGTTGTTGTACACCAACTGGATGTTGGCGTCCAGGCTGCTGCCGCCGGTGATGTCCTTGATCTTGGCCAGCAGGAAGGGCGTGGTGGCCTTGCCGTGGATGCCCTGAGCCTTGGCCTCGGCCACGGCCTCGTCGATGGCCTTGTTGATGACGTCGGCGTCCATGGAGTATTCCTCGGGGATGGGGTTGGTCACCAGCATACCGGTCTTCAGGCCCATCTCACGCTGGGCGTGGAAGGCGGCGGCCAGCTCCTCGGGGCTGTCCAGACGGTAGTCCACGCCGAAGCCGGACTTGCGGGTATAGAAGGCGGGCAGCTCCTCGGTGCCGTAGCCGATAACGGGCACGCCCTTGGTCTCCAGATACTCCAGGGTCAGGCCCAGATCCAGAATGGACTTGGCACCGGCGCACACCACCATCACAGGGGTCTGGGCCAGCTCCTCCAGGTCGGCGGAGATGTCCATGGTGGTCTCGGCGCCGCGATGGACGCCGCCGATGCCGCCGGTGGCGAACACGGAGATGCCGGCCATGTGGGCGATCATCATGGTGGTGGTGACGGTGGTGGCGCCGTCACGGCCCAGGGCCACCAGCACCGGCAGATCGCGGCGGCTGGCCTTGGCCACGCCCGCGCCGGTCTTGCCCAGATAGTCGATCTCCTC
>CAKTZN010000058.1 GCA_934635545.1 uncultured Oscillospiraceae bacterium
GGGAATTGCTTGAAAGAACTGCCAAGCACGGCAGCTTTTTTAAGGCCTGACGGTTAGCTGGTGCTAACTATTGCGAGGTACTGTTTTCGGAGACTGCCCCACACGGCAGCTTTTTTAAAACAGTACGGTTAGTCGTTGCTAACTGGCGAATAACGGACATCATCCCCCACCATACTAGCAGACGAGAGGAGGCGGCGTATGTCAGAAGAATTGTTGATCAAACAGTGTGCCCCTACACTGGCGGGCATCAAAACGGGCAGTCTGTTCCCCTGCCCCTGCGATGACCGGGCGTCCCTCCTGTCGGACATCCGCCGCCTCAACCGTCTGCTGGTGCCCAAGGGACTGTGCCTGCTGCCCATCCGATACCGCGGCGATCAGGCGCTGCTGTACCTGTACCGCCCCGCCGGGCTGCGGCGTGATCTGGAGAGCGGCCTGGCCCAGGACATCCTGCAAAAGGCGGGCTACCGCTGCGACGGGTGCCAGCGCTGCGTGGCAAAGCTGATCCGCCGCTTCCGCGAGGAGGGCGAGTTCCCCCACGAGGTGGGATTGTTCCTCAGCTATCCCCCGGAGGATGTGCAGGGCTTCATTGAGCACCGCTCCCGCGACTTCAAGTGCGCCGGCCTGTGGAAGGTCTACGGCGACGAGGAGAAGGCCCGCCGCCTGTTCGCCCAGTTCCGCAAGTGCACGGAGATCTACTGTGCCCTGTGGCGCTCCGGCTCCGACATCGGCCAGTTGACCGTGGCCAGCTAAAACATGAAAATGAATATTTAGTAATACAAGAAAGGACACAAAAACATGAAAAAGACTGCTGTAATTTACTGGAGCGGCACCGGCAACACCGAGGCCATGGCCAACGCTGTGGCCGAGGGCATGAAGGAAGCCGGCGCCGAGGTCACCGTCATGACCCCCGACCAGGTGGATGCCGGTGCGCTGAACTATTCCGCCATCGCCTTCGGATGCCCCGCCATGGGCAGCGAGGTGCTGGAGGAAGTGGACTTCCAGCCTATGTTCGACGGCTGCAAGAACCGCCTGGGCGGCACCAGCGTGGCCCTGTTCGGCTCCTACGGCTGGGGCGACGGCGAATGGATGCGCAGCTGGGAGAAGGACTGCAACGACGCGGGCCTGAACCTGGTGTGCGAAAGCGTCACCTGCTGCGAGGCTCCCGATGACGCGGCCCTGAACGCCTGCCGTGAGCTGGGCAAGGCCCTGGCCCAGTAAGGCCAAACGTTACAAAACAATCATTTACTTCCCAAACACACACTCTCTTCACTTACTCACTCACACTCTTTCCCAATAACACTCTCATTATTACCCTTTATCCCATTGTATTCACCCTCTTACATAACCCCTTAATTTCATAATCCCTTTATCCTTTTCACAAACGTAATCCCAATCAATTTATTCACCTCTCTTCTCTATCATTCTTACGGAGGACAGCCGCCCGCGTCGGAAACGGGCGGCTGTTTTCTATCCGCGGACAGCCTGGAAAAATTTATGTGGCTTTATGGAAAAAGATGTGTTATACTGATATGACTGCCAATATGGCAATATCGCAAACGAGGTGAAACCCATGAACCGGCAATTCCCCTGTCTGGAGGTGCATCTGGACAGGCTGTACCATAACGCCCACCAGGTGATCTCCCGCTGCCATGAGCGCGGCATCGCCGTGTGCGGCATCGTCAAGGGCGTGGAGGGCATGCCCCCTGTGGCCCAGGTCATGCGGCAGGCGGGCGCGTCCCAGATCGGCACCAGCCGCCTGGAGCAGGTGGCCCGCTGCCGCGCCGCAGGCGTGGAGGGTCCCTTCCTGCTGATCCGCATCCCCGGCCTCTCCGAGCTGGCGGACACCGTGGCACTGTGCGACATGTCCCTGCAAAGCGAGACAGCCACCCTGGACGCCCTGGAGCAGGAGTGCCTGCGGCAGGGAAAGACCCACAGCGTCATCGTCATGGCCGACCTGGGCGACCTGCGCGAGGGCTTCTGGGAGCCGGACGAGCTGGTGGCTGCCTGCGTCCATGTGGAGTGGGATCTGCCCCATGTCCACCTGGCGGGCATCGGCGTGAACCTGAGCTGCTACGGCGCCATCCGGCCCACGCCGGAGAAGATGACGCAGTTGACCGACCTGGCCGGTCGGGTGGAGGACGCCATCGGCCGCAAGCTGGAGATCGTCTCCGGCGGCGCCACCAGCTCCTACACCCTGGTGCATTGGGACACCATGCCCCAGGGCATCAACCACCTGCGCATCGGCGAGAATATCCTGCTGGGCTACGACCTGCAGAGGCTGTGGCACATCACCGATATGGACTATCTCCGCAGCGATACCTTCACCCTGACGGCGGAGGTCATCGAGGTGCGGGAGAAGCCCACCTATCCCCAGGGCGAGTTCTGCATCGACGCCTTCGGCCGCACGCCGGAGTACGCCGACCACGGCATCCGCCGCCGGGCCCTGCTGGCCCTTGGCCGGGCCGACGTGGGTGAGCTGGAGACTCTGGAGCCCCGCGAGAGCGGCATTACCGTGGTGGGCGGCAGCTCCGACCACTGCATCCTGGACGTGACCGACTGTCCCCGCCATTTGCAGGTGGGCGACACGGTGTCCTTCTCCCTGCGGTACAGCCACATGCTGTACCTGTCGGGCCGCTGCGACGTGCACGTCGCGTATACCGATCCACAACATATGATAAAAACGGAGGAATAACCACTATGGGCGATATCAAGGATTTTGGCGTTTTTCTTTGGAACGCGGTCATCACACTGTTTTCTTTTCTGGCGGTGGCGCCCATCGTGCTGTCGGCGGTGTCCCAGTTCGGCGTGCAGAAGCGCTTTGCCCAGACCATGATCGACGAGGGCATCATCAGCGCCGAGGAGGTCAAGCTGCTCCAGCCGAAAAAGCAGATCGCCGGTGTGGTGATCTCCGTCATCGTGGTGGCGGCCCTGGCCTACACCTGCGTGAAGATGCTGCCCTACGGCCCCATCTGCGCCCTGTTCGGCCTGGTGGCCGGTATCATGAAGTACCGCAAGGTGCTGCAGTTCAACTCCCTGACGGTGCAGCGCTTCAAGACCACCTATAAGGACAGCTACGACGCGAAAAAGCTGAACGCGTACGTTGACAAGATGTTCTAGACCGGAGCATCATATCTCATAACAGAAAGGCGGCGATATCTGTGACGAACCATCCCGAGGCAGGAGAGAAAACCTTCAAAAAAGGCGAGGTCATTTACCAGCAGGGCGACTATGTGTCGGCCATCTACGATGTGCTCTACGGTCAGGTGGCCCTGTATGTGGACTATCACAAGCCCACCCAGCGTCTGCTGAACGAGGTGGAGGCCGACGGCTTCTTCGGCATTGTGGGCTTTCTGGAGAGCAGGCCCCAGAACGCCACCGCCGTGGCCCTGGAAAAAACCACCTGCACTGTCATCACCCACGAGAATTTCGGCCACTATTTTCAGGAGCGGCCCGCCAAGATCATGAGCATCATGCAGTACATGAGCAAGCGCATGCGGGTGCTGACCCGCGGCTATCTGGAGGCCAGCCAGGCGCTGGAGGAATACGCCGATGCCGAGCGTCTGCTGCGTGAGCGCAAGGACTGGTACGAGGAGCACAAGGATCTGTACCACCGCATCATGGGCATGTTCGGCTTCGATTGAGAAGAAAAGCACTCCGGAGGAGTGCTTTTCTTTCGTTTGACAATCCCCATACAGGCTGATACAATGGTAATATCAAACAAAAAGGAAGTGATCCCATGATCCTGACTCCCCAGCAGCAGGCGCTGCTTGACGGCGAAAAGGGCGAGGTCATGGCCAAGGTGGTCAAAACCCTGGTCATGTACGGCGACGCCTTCGGCGCGGAGCGGATGGTGCCCGTCACCAGCCAATACGGCCACACGGTCATCAGCTTCGGTCTGGACGTGATGAAGCCGGTGTACGACCTGTACGACCAGTTGATCGCCGCCGGATTGACCGACGGCCAGCGCTTCACCGCCGATCCCCGCCCGCTGGACGAAAACGTCCCCTCCGGCCTTCTGGAGGATGTGGTGTTCAAGAAGATCATGTATACCCAGCAGGCGCGGTACGAGCAGCAGCTCCAGAAGCTGGGCATCGTCAGCGACGACGCCTATACCTGCACCTGCTATATGGACGAGGTGGGCAACGTCCCCAGGAGGGGCGACGTGCTGACCTGGGCGGAATCCTCCGCCGTGGTATACGCCAACTCCGTGCTGGGCGCACGGTGCAACCGCAACTCCGGCATTCTGGAGCTGATGGGCAGCATCGCGGGCTTTGTGCCGGAGTTCGGCCTGCTGACCGACGCGGGCCGCAAGGCCACCTGGGTGGTAGAGGTGCGCTGCACCGCCTGTCCCGAGCCCCAGCTACTGGGCAGCGCCATCGGCATGAAGGTCATGGAGGAGGTGCCCTACATCAAGGGCATGAACACCTGGCTGGGCACCGAGCTGGACGACGGCGCGAAAACGTATCTGAAGGACTTCGGCGCGGCCACCGCCTCCAACGGCGCGGTGGGCCTGTACCACATCGCCGGGCTGACCCCGGAGGCAAAGGAGCAGGGCGAGAGCCTGATCGCGGAGAACGCCAGGGTCTACGTCATCGACGACGCGGAGCTCCAGCGGGTGAAGGACAGCTATCCCGTCATGTGGAAGAATCCCCACGCCAAGCCGGAGCTGTGCTTCGTGGGCTGCCCCCACATGTCCCTGAAGCAGCTTCACGACTGGACCGACGCGGTGGAGCGGAACCTGCGGCTGAACGGCCTTGACAAGGTGGCCGTTCCCACGGTGTTCACCGCCGCCCCCGCCGTCATCAAGGCGTTCAACGAGGACACCGTCTACGCGGCGCGGCTGCACAACATGGGCGTGGTGGTCAGCTATATCTGCCCGCTGATGTACATGAACAATCCGCTGTGCAAGAAGAAGGCGGTCATCACCTCCTCCAACAAGCTGCGCACCTATACCAGCGCCCGGTACTATACCGAGCGGGAGATCCTGGACATCATCACCGGAAGGGAGGCCGACTGATATGAAGGAATTCAAGGGCCGCGTCGTGGTGCCCGGCACCTGCCGGGCGGAAGCGCTGGTGAGCCATGGCGGCTTCAACACCCTGGCCAGCTATCAGATGGCGCTGATGTTCGGCGACAAGAAGGTAAAGTGCGGCGACCAGAACAACGCCGACCTCTATAAGAAGCCCATGCTGGGCAAGGCCCTGTGCCTGCCCATGACCATCGGCTCCACCACCGGCGGCATGGTGCTGTTCACCGCCTGCGCACTGGGCAAGCAGCCCGCCTGTATGCTGTTCTCCATGCCCATCGACTCGCTGGCCGCCAGCGGCGCGATTTTGGGCGACGTGTGGACCGACGGCAAGATGCCTGTGGTGGACAGTCTGGGCGAGGAATTTCTGGAATACGTCAAGACCGGCATGCAGGTGACGGTGGGCGAAGAAGGACTGGTGACGGTGGAATGAGCGACAACGTGTTTGACAAGAAGCCCAGCGAGTGCCGCTATTCCTTCATGCAGCACAAAGAGTGCGAGTTTTTCCCCTGCCACGCCACCAACCATCCGGAGGACTTCAACTGCCTGTTCTGCTACTGCCCGCTGTACGCTCTGGGCAGCCGATGCGGCGGCAATTTCAAGTGGCTGGAAAACGGCGTGAAGGACTGCTCGGCCTGCATGCTGCCCCATGGCCGGGGAAGCTATGAGTATATCATGGGCAAGTTCCCCCTGATCTCCGCCATGGCCAAGCGCAACCGGTAAGAGACCCATCCCGCGGCATCTGCCGCGTTCTGATAGATATTTTTCAACACGAAAGGGGTTGTTCATTATGATGAAGAAAAATTTTGTCCCGATCACCACACAACTTTGGAGGAATTTGAATGAACAACATCACTTTGAAACCGATCGATCAGAACAACTTTATCACCTGCTTTAATCTGGAGCTGGGCGAGGGACAGGACAAATTCGTCTCCCACCCCATCCGCAGTCTGGCACAGGCCTATGTCTACCGGGATCAGTGTACCCCCTTCGGCATTTACGATGGGGACACCATGGTGGGCTACGTCATGGTGATCTACGATGATGATGAATGTACCTATAACATCTGGCACCTGATGATCGACCGCCGTTACCAGGGCAGGGGCTATGGCCGCGCCGCCACGGAGCAGGCGCTGGCCTATATCGCGGAAAAGCCCTTCGGCCCGTCGGATACGACGCTGATCACCTGCGCCCCGGAGAACCGCGTGGCCTATGAGCTGTACCGGCGCATGGGCTTTACCGAGACCGGCCGCAGCGACGAGGACGAGGTGGAGCTGTCCCACCCCATCGACTGACAGAAATACGCAAAGCCCTGACCCGACGGGTCAGGGCTTTGCTCTTTCATTGCGTCTTTGTGTTCAGCAACACCTCAGCGAAGGCGTCGGCGAAGATCCGGGCGCTGTTCAGCGCCTCGTCCAGCGAGTTGCCCGCCGCGCCCACCTCCACCAGCATGGAGCCCAGGGACTTGTGCTGGTTATAGTTGGAGTTCCGCAGCGTGATGGGCCGCATCACCGTGGGATAGTCCGCCGTGATGGCCTCAGACACCGCCACCGCCAGCTTCAGATTCTCCTGCCAGCCGTCGTGATTGCTGCCCATAATGAAGCTGAGTTGGGCGGCGTTGGGATCCTCCAGCGAGATCAGCTTATACTGCCGGTGCTGGGCGTCCTCCACCGCGTCCCGGTGGATGTCCAGAATGAAGGAGATGGAGGGGTATTTCTCCAGATACGCCTCGATGCCCTCCACTGACCGGCCGTAGGCCCCCTCGTACAGGGGATCGTCGTACAGCGTCCGGTCGTGGAGCACGGAGATGCCGTAGCCCGACAGCACCGACGCGATCTCATCCCCCACCCGCACCACGTTCTTGGTGGTGTCGCTGGTGCGGCAGGTGCCGGTGGAGACATAGTCCTGTCCGGCAGGCATGGTATAGGCCTCGCTGCCGTGGGTGTGCAGGATCAGCACCTGGGGTGCGTCATCGGTCAGGCAGGCGGCAAAGCCCTCCTCCGCCAGCGTGGCGGCGTCCAGCGTCTTGTTGGAGCCGTTCTTGATGCACACACCCCGCACCACGGTGTACCCCGCCTTGTTGGTGATCTTCACCGTCTGGGAGGGGACGCCGTTGTCCTGGAAGGCCAAAGCCGCCCGGGGCGTCTGGGGCAGGGGATCGTCCTCCGGCTGCTGCGGCGTGTCCGCTTCCGGATCCTCCGGCGTCTCATCGGACGGCGTGTCCGGTTCCGGGGCGTCCGACGCCTGGGCAACCGCCTCGCGGGCGGACAGCAGCATGGGCGACTGCCGCAGCGTCAGCACCGTGGCCAATGACAGTCCGTCCCCCGGCAGCCAGCTCCCCATGGTCCATTGCAGCAGCCATCTGGCGGCGCTGCCGCCGCTTTCGGGAACGTCCCCCTCCGCCGCGGCCGCCACCGTCACCAATGTCGCCGCCGCCAGCACCAGCGCCGTGATACGCCGCAGCCATTGCTTCATCTCCATCACCTCGGACAAGTATATGCAAACGATGGGGTGTGTTATGACAAAAAAACTCCCCCTTGCAAAACGCCGCCGCGTATGCTATCATAGACCCGTACATAAGAAAACTCATATAGCCGTGCCGCGACGGGGTACGGCGTTTCTACGGCGTCACCGGTGACGCCACTATGGGTGCTTTGCCGCAATGGGCGGCGGAGCGCTCATTTTATTTTGTCTGAAAAGAGGGATCGTTCCATGACACAGGTCTTGAAGGGCCACATCGTCCACGCCCCGGCGCTGGGCCGGGTGGACATCACGGAAAACGGCTTTCTGGTGCTGGAGGACGGCGTCATCGCCGGGGTCTACCACACCCTGCCGGACTGCTATGCCCACGCCCCGCTGCGGGATTACGGCGACAAGCTGATCATGCAGTCCTTCGCCGATATGCACCTCCACGCCCCCCAGTATCCCATGCTGGGCATGGGCATGGATCTGCCGCTGCTGGACTGGCTGAATACCTACACCTTCCCCACCGAGTCCCGGTTCGCCGATCTGGACTACGCCCGCCGCACCTATCGGCGTCTGGCCAGCGACCTGATCACCAACGGCACCACCCGGGTGGCCATGTTCTCCTCCCTGCACACCGAGGCTACCTGGGTGCTGATGGAGGAGCTGGAAAAGGCGGGCGTCACCGGCTATGTGGGCAAGGTGAACATGGACCGCAACGGCCTGCCCGGCGTGCTGCAGGAGACCACCGAGGAGTCCGTCCGCGAGACGCTGCGCTGGCTGGAGGGCTGCCGGTTCGAGCATGTGAAGCCCATCCTCACCCCCCGCTTCACCCCAAGCTGCACCGACGAGCTGATGGCAGCGCTGGGCCGCATCGCCGCGGAAAAGGGCCTGTACGTCCAGTCCCACCTGTCCGAGAGCATGGGCGAGATCCAGTGGGTGCGGGAGCTGCACCCGGAGTGCAAGCGCTACTGGGAGACCTATGACAAGTACGGCCTGTGGAAGGATCACACCCTGATGGCCCACTGCGTCCACTCCGACGAGGTGGAGCGCAAGGCTATCAAGGACGCCAACGTGGTCGTCGTCCACTGCGGCGATTCCAACGTGAACATCTGCTCCGGCGTGTGCCCGGTGCGGCGGATGCTGGACGAGGGCATCTGGGTCACCCTGGGCAGCGACATCGCCGGCGGCGCCCAGCTCCCCATGTACAAGGTCATCGCCACCTCCATCCGCACCTCCAAGGTGCGCCGCATCAGCGACGACTGGCACACCGACTTCCTGACGGTGGGCGAGGGCTACTACCTGGGCACCACCGCCGGCCACAAGTACTTCGGCGCGGGCGAGGGCTTCGCCGTGGGCGACAGGCTCCACGCCATCGTGGTGGACGACGGTGACTTCCCCGAGGCCAGCCATCCCCTCAGCGTAGAGGAGCGGTTCGAGCGGATCATCTACATGACCCATCGCCACAACATCGTGTCCGTCTGGTCGGACGGCCGCGAAGTGGTAAAGCGGTGACCCCGCCGCATACCCCACAACCGCATAGTAAAAGGGAAAGGCAGCAGCCTCTCCCTTTTTTGCGTTATCCCATGTTCGAAAGGTCAACGTACTGGCCCAGCCGGGCGTTCATGTCCTCCCGGGCACTGTCGCTGAGTTCCAGGTGCCGTCCGGCCTCCAGATCGTTGAAGATGCCGCAGTCGGCGCAGTAGTCAACGTGCCTGCCGCTGCCGGCGGTCAGCCTTACGCCCCAGCAATCCGTCAGGCCGTCCTGCCAGTCCTTGGATCTCAACTGTCGGTCGATCGCGGCGGCGTCCTGGGCGGAGAGTTTGATGTCCGACACAGTCCATTCGGTGCTGCCGCAGCCCGCCAGTGCGAAAACGCACAGCATGGCAATCAGAACTATCAGCTTTTTCATAGCGTTACCTCCGTCAGAAAGGGCGGTTTACTCCTCCGTGGGCATTTTCCACGCCGTCAGGTCGGTGTGCAGCAGCTCGTGAGAGCGATGGCTGAGGGGCTTGTGGAAGTACTGGTTGTAGATGGCCCGCACCTCGGGATTCTCGTGGGAAAACCGGATGGGGGCGTTCTTGTCAATGCTCCACAGGATGTCGCCCCGGGGCTGGGCCAGCTCCACGCCGTCCCGGATGGGCTGTCCGCCGCCGCCCACGCAGCCGCCGGGACAGGCCATGACCTCCACGAAATCGTAGCTGGCCTTGCCGTCCTTCAGGGCGTTCATCAGCTTCCGGGTGTTTCCCAGACCGCTGACCACCGCCACGCGGACACGGCCCGCGCCGGGGATCTCGAAGGCGGCCTCCTTCCAGCCGTCCATGCCCCGCACCGCCGTAAAGGCGTCGGGGTCGGGGTTGTGGCCGGTCACCAGGAAATAGGCGCTGCGCAGCGCCGCGTCCATGACGCCGCCGGTGGCGCCGAAGATCACCGCCGCGCCGGTACCGGTGCCCAGAGGACTGTCAAACTCCGTCTCCTCCATGACGGCGGGGTTGATCTGTTCGCCCCGCAGCATGCGGACGAACTCACGGGTGGTCAGCACCACGTCCACGTCCGGATCGCCGCAGGCGCTGTTCAGGTTGGGGATGGCCCGCTCCGCCTTCTTGGCGGTGCAGGGCATGATGGACACCACATAGATGTTGTGGGGATCCACCCCCAGCTTCTCGGCAAAGTAGCTCTTGGCCACCGCGCCGAACATGGCCTGGGGCGACTTGGCGGTGGACAGATTGGTGGTGTATTCCGGGAACTGACCCTTCACGAACCGCACCCAGCCGGGGCAGCAGGAGGTGAACATGGGCCACTTATACTGGTCGCGGTGGGTGAACCGCTGCAAAAACTCCGTGCCCTCCTCCATGATGGTCAGGTCGGCGGTGAAGTTGGTGTCGAAAACGTAGTCGAAGCCGATCTCCTTCAGCGCCGTCACCATCCGCTTGGCGGTGGCAAACTTGGGGTCAAGGTGATAGTACTCCGCCCAGGCGGCCCGGACAGCGGGCGCGATCTGCACCACGGTGATC
>CAKTZN010000059.1 GCA_934635545.1 uncultured Oscillospiraceae bacterium
CGTGGTGAGCTGGAGCAATGGCGGGCCAACTACCGTGCCAACTGCGCCTGTGCCGGAGCCATAGAGCTGGTGATCCGCGAGAGCTTTGACGGTATGCATCTGAAAGAGGATTGCGCCAAGCGTGTCATCGACCACTACGGCTATAAGCGGACAGCCTTCGTGCTGGCCAATACCTTGCAGGAGCATTCCTATGATGGCCGCTATCACCCGACAAATATGCAATGGAGCCGGAGCATCTATATTCCTCCCGATGGTGACCATCGCTACGCATTTATGGTGGGCAGCCATCCCGCGGTGCTGGATGGCTTCGTTACACTGTATCGGGCGGAGCTGGCAAAGCTGCACCTGTTTGGAGCAGAGCACTGTGCACCAAATTCCTGTGAACAGGACTTCACCGGAAAGGTACTGGTGCTGTCACCGGAAGTGCTGCGAGAAGCCTGCTGGCGGCCGGAGGATCAGCTTTGGCTGGCGTGGGATGGCTTTGGCTGCCGCCCCAACGCCAGAGGTCGTTCGGTACGCTGCACCTGCCTGGGGGACGGTGAAATGACCCGCTGGAACCGCTCGGAGTTCGTGGGTATCCTCAAGGACGAGTGTCTTCCTGATTGGGCGGCGGAGAAACTGGCCCAGCTGCGGCAGGAACAGCAAACGGAAGCGTCCATGAATGAAATGACTATGTGAAGGAGAAATGACATGAAAACTGTAAAACGAACGATGACGGCGCTGTGTCTCACAGCGCTTCTTTGCTGCCTGCTGTGCGTGTCGGCCTACGCCACAGGCACCAGCGGCGGCACCGGCGATGTGGCCAGCGCCGTGGAGAGCACCTGGGCCACGGCCTCCGGCCAGATCAAGACGGTGGTCAACAACGTGGTATTTCCTGCTATTGACCTGATCCTGGCCGTATTCTTCTTCGCCAAACTTGGGCTCACGTATTTTGATTTCCGCAAAACTGGACACTTTGAGTGGAGCGCACCGGCCATCCTCTTTGCCTGTCTGGTGTTCACCTTGACCGCCCCGCTGTATGTGTGGGATATCATCGGGATCTGATGAAACGCCCTCAAGCTGCATCTAATGAATATGTATTGACAAAATACATACAATGTAATATGATGTGATGCGGGTGAGGTGATTGATTATGGCAAGTACAAGCATGACGATTCGGACGGACACAGAGCTCAAAGCTCAGGTGGAAGACATTCTCGACCAGTTGGGCATGAACATGAGTGGTGCAATCAATATGTTCTTTCATCAAATCGTGCGTGAACGGGCTGTTCCATTGAATCTGTCTTTGGAAAAACAGCCTTCTGTTTACGAGGACTTGCTGTTTGCGCAAGCGGAACGAAAGCGCGGCGTAGTTGGCCGCAATGCAAATGATGTCCTGGCGGATATGGATCGCATCATCGCGGCGGCAGAAGGACAACATGGAAATGAGTAAATACCGGATCGAAATCTCAGGACGTGTGGATGCCATGCTGCTGAGTCACATCGAATTTCTGGCACGGGTCAGCGTCCCCGCAGCAAAAGCCTTTCGCAATGCCTATGCGGAGATCATTCATGAGATCGAGGTAAACCCATTCCAGTTCCCCATAGAGACAGATCCGAATCTTCCGGATGGTTTGTACCGCAAGGCGTTGTTTGCCAAGCGGTATAAGGCACTCTTCATCGTGGAGGATAACATTGTGTTTCTGGATGCTGTCGTGGATTGCAGACAGGACGCCGGACGTATCATGCGAAGCTGACAGTGCTTTTGTGTATCTGATGTTTACGCGGGCCGTCCCATTGTATGTGGGGGATATCATCGGGATCTGAGATAGCGAAGCGCTTTTGGCGCAAGGCAATTCGTTCATAGCAAAGATATGATAGCTGAAGGCAAGAGAGGTGCACGATGATAATTCGCTCGGCAATGGCGCTGCGTAATGGATATGATGAAATGGTCAGGCTGGCCAAGGAGAAACAGGAGCCGATCTATCTGACCCGAAACGGCGATGGTAAAATGGTCTTTGTTCCGCTGGATCTCTGGGAAAAGCGGGAAAAAGAGCTTGATCTGCTGTTCATGCTGTTCCAGCGAGAACAATCCCGGCTGGCAGGCGCAAAAACCTCCACGATGGACGAGATGGAACGTCTGACGCAGGAGGTTCTGATTGAAGGAAATCACTGCAATTAAATAATCAACCAAAAGCACTCTGCCATCGGCAGGGTGCTTTTGCGTTCATAGGAGGTGATAGTTTTTGTTTATCTGGGACTTTGTGGCAAATACGGTGCTGGGACAGATCCTGGACTGGTTCTACGGTCAGATCGTGGGCTTCCTGGGCAATTTCTTTGCCGAGATGGGCGGTATGGGCGCCGAGCTCTTCGACATGAGCTGGGTACAAAGCATTGTGCTGTTCTTCTCTTACTTAGGTTGGGCGCTGTATGCTGTAGGGCTGGTGGTGGCCTGCTTCGAGTGCGGCGTGGAGTATTCCTCCGGCCGCGGCAATGTGCGGGAAACGGTACTGAACGCCTTCAAGGGCTTTCTGGCCGTGGAGCTGTTCACACAGCTTCCGGTCAGGCTGTATGTGCTGGCCATTTCCCTGCAATCCAGCCTGACCGCAGGCATTACCGGCTTCGGGACAGTCACCATAGGTGATGTGGCGAAGCAGATACTGGAGAATTTCAGTATCGTGGACAGCATCGCCAATCTTGTGAACCTGACGCCCTTCGGCGGTTTTGTGAACACGCCCACCAGCGGTCTTATGCTGCTGTTCTGCCTGATCCTTATGGCCTATGCTATTATCAAGGTGTTCTTTGCCAACCTCAAGCGCGGCGGCATTTTGCTTATCCAGATCGCCGTGGGGAGCCTGTATATGTTCAGTGTGTCCCGTGGCTACACGGATGGCTTCGTGCAATGGTGCAAACAGGTGATAGGCTTGTGCCTGACCGCCTTTTTACAGGCTACCATTCTGGTGGCGGGCCTGATGGTATTCAAGGATCACGCCCTGCTGGGCTTGGGCCTGATGCTCTCTGCCGGTGAGATCCCCCGTATCGCGGGAGCCTTCGGCTTAGACACCACCACGCGGGCCAACATTATGTCCGCCGTATACACGGCACAGACCGCTGTTAACATGACCCGCACGGTGGTACAGGCAGTAAAATGAGCACCTTGTCCATTCTGCTTCGTTTGCGCTTGTATTCTCGTTGTACTTGTCAATAGCTTTGCCGCGGCGTTGCTCTTTTGTGTCACAGTCGGCGAATACCGTTGTCAAAATTGTAGGTTGATTTTTACCTACATCTGCGTATAATAGACGTAGGAGGTGTTCGCTATGACAATTGATACGAATACGATCGTCTCTGTCTCTGAGGCCAATCAGAACTTTTCGAGAGTAACTCGTATTGCTGAGAAAAACGGACAGGCTGTAATTTTCAAGAATAACCGGCCCAAGTATATGCTGGTGGATCTGGACTCATCGCCTGTGATCGATATGACAGATGATGAAAAGATCGACGTGGTGGCCGCGCGGATTTTGAAGAAGTATAAGCCTGCCTTTCTGGAGCTTGCCAAATGATCAAGTTCTCAAAAGAAAAGGTACTGCTTCTGCATAAGCTTATCGCGCAGGAGACGGGCGGCAGCATTGGCGTCAGAGATGAAGCGCTGCTGGACTCTGCCTTGGAAAATGCGTTCGCCGGTTTTGGCGGGCAGGAGTTCTATCCCACCAAGGAGGAAAAGGGCGCACGTCTCGGCTATACGCTGATCTCCAACCACGCTTTCGTGGATGGCAACAAGCGCATCGGTATGTACGTCATGCTGACGTTTCTGGAGGTAAACGGCATCCGGCTTGAGTGTACCAACGAGGAAGTCGTGGAGGTCGGGCTGGCCGTGGCGTCCGGAACGATGGATTATGACGCGCTTCTGCAATGGGTGCGCGACCACAGAATTTAATAAGCACAAAGGGAAAGGTCACCGTTTTCGGTGGCCTTTTCCTTTGCTCAATTTTAAGAAGATTCGAGGTAAATGAAATGTACCTATACCCAGACAACCTGACCGCGCGGCCTGTGCTGTGGTTGTGGGCGCTGCGGGATGTGGCGCTGATCGGCATTGGCCTGCTGCTGTCAGCGCTGGCGCTGGCCCAGACCGGCATCGTGGCTCCGCTGGTGGTCACCGCCGTGTACGCCTTTTTGGCTATCCGCCATGATGGCGTCAGTATGCTGGATTTCCTGCGCTATGCGGGCGCTTTCTTTTTCGGACGTCAATACTATGGATGGAGGCAACTGCCGTGAGCATTTTCAAGAAGAAAACACCCTCTGCTCAGCAGCTTTTGGGCATCGACGAGATCACGGAGCGCAGTATCCGTACCCCCAACGGCGAACTGGTCTATCTCATCCTGAAGCCCAGCAACCTGAATGTGCTGCCGGAGAGCATCGTTCGCCAGCGCATCCACAGCCTGATGAACGTGCTGAAGGGCATGGCGGAGGTGGAGATTCTGGCCACGGATTCCAAAGAGTCCTATCAGGACAACCGCAGCTTCTACCGCAAGCGGCTGGAGGAGGAAACGAACCCCGCCATCCGTGCGCTGCTGGAAGCGGACTGCGCCCATCTGGACAGCGTTCAGACCTCCATGGCGTCAGCCCGTACCTTCTGCCTGATCCTGCGGCAGCGTGGCGAGGGCGGTTTCACGGAGTCGTACTTGGCCAATGTGGAGAAGCATCTCTCTGACAACGGCTTCACCGTCCACCGTGCCAATGAGCAGGAGCTGCGGGAGCTGCTGGCGGTCTACTATGAGCAGGACGTATCCCACGAGGTCTATGACAGCGTGGATGGTGAACGGTATGTGAAGGAGGGATGATATGCGTGTTTTGAAAGTGGAGCCGGGACAGGCTCCCTATGAAAAGGAAATGGAAGATACCCTGGCTGCCATCCAGCAGGAGGTGCAGGGACTGTTCCAGCCGGTGTATGTGGAAGATGGCGTTATCCTCTGCTGCAACGAGGAGGGCAAACTCAACGGTATGGCACCCAACCGGTGGCTGGAGGAGGACATCATCTGCGGCCCGTTCTTTCTGATAGGCGACGACCACGAGGGCGGCTTCTGTTCCCTGACCGATGACCAGATCCAGAAGTACACGGCGCAGTTTCAGGAGCCGGAGCAGTTCACCGGTCACGAACCGGAGTTGAAACCTCGGATGGACATTTTCTTCATGGAGGGACTATGAAAAATATCTTCAAACGCAAGAAAGCACCCCCGGAGGAACCGATGGTATTGTCCTTTCTGGACTGCATCGCGCCGGGGGTGCTGAAATTTGAGACGGATCACTATATTTCCGGCAACACATGGCGCTGCGTGTGGGCCCTGCGGGAGTATCCCGCCGCCACCGACTCGCAAGCATTGCTGGGCCGTTTGGGTGACCGGCGCGGCGTGACGCTGCGGATCGTCTGCCGTTTGGTGACGCCTGCCGAGGAGAACCGCATCATCCACAACGCCACCAACCGCAACAAGCTGGAGCGGGCCAACACCAGCGACCTGCGGCGTGTTATCACGGCGGAGAGCAACTTGCAGGACATGGCCTCACTGGTAGGTGCGCTGGATCGTGAGCATGAACCGCTCCTGTACTGCGCGGTCTATGTGGAGGTCATGGCCGACAGCTTTGAAAACCTGAAGCTGCTGCAAACCAGTGTGGAAGCGGAGCTGGTGCGCTGCAAGCTGACGATAGACAAGCTGGTGCTGCGGCAGCAGCAGGGATTCCTTACGGTGAACCCGGCAGGCTACGCCGCGTTAGGGCCGCAGTTCCAGCGGGTGCTGCCCGCATCCAGCGTGGCGAACCTGTTCCCGTTCAATTATTCCGGTAAGGCCGACCCCAACGGCTTCTACATCGGCAAGGACAAGTTCGGCAGCAACATCGTGGTGGACTTCGACCGGCGCGAGAGCGACAAGACCTCCACCAACATCCTGATCCTGGGCAACAGCGGTCAGGGCAAGAGTTATCTCATGAAGCTGCTGATCTGCAACCTGATCGAATCGGGAAAATCTGTTATCTCGCTGGATGCGGAGCATGAGCTGGGTGATCTGTGTGGGAATCTGAACGGCTGCTTCATCGACCTGATGGCAGGCGACCGGCACATCAATGTGCTGGAGGTAAAGTGCTGGGACACCGCGCCGGAGCCGGACGAGTCCGCGCCGGAGGCCTTCCGGAAGAATACATTTTTGGCGCGGCACGTTTCTTTTCTGAAGGACTTCTTTAAGGCGTACAAGGATTTCTCCGATGCCCAGCTGGACACTATCGAGATCATGCTGACAAAGCTCTATGCCAAGTGGGGCATCTCGGAGCATACCGATCCCCAGCAGCTCACCGCCACGGACTATCCCATCCTGTCGGATTTCTATGCGCTGTTGGAGGAGGAATACCTCCACTATGATCCGGACACTCATCAGCTCTATACCAAGGAGTTGCTGCAAGAGGTGCTGCTGGGCCTGCACTCTATGTGCGTGGGAGCCGACGCCCACTTCTTCAACGGTCATACGGACATCACCAGTGACCGGTTTCTGGTGTTCGGCGTAGGCGGCGTGCTGAGTGCTGCCAAGAGCCTGCGGAACGCGCTGCTGTTCAGCGTGCTGGCGTATATGTCGGACAAGCTGCTGGTGGAGGGGCAGACGGTGGCGGCGCTGGACGAGCTGTACCTGTGGCTGTCCAACCCCATCGCCATCGAGTATATCAGGAACTGCCTGAAGCGTGTCCGCAAGCGGGATTCCGCCCTGATGATGGCCTCGCAGAATCTGGAGGATTTCAACCAGCGTGAAGTGCGGGAGATGACCAAGCCGCTGTTCGCCATCCCGCCCCATCAGTTCTTTTTCAACCCCGGCACTACGGAGAAACAGTTCTTCACCAATATGCTGCAAATGGAGGACACGGAGTTCGACCTCATCAGCAAGGCCCAGAATGGCGAATGCCTCTTCCGCTGCGGCAGCGACCGCTACATGATGAAGGTCATTGCCCCGGAGCACAAGGCGAAGCTGTTTGGCACAAAAGGTGGGAAGTGAGGTTGCTAAAGGGTGCGGCTGGGTGGTATAATTTGTGGCAAAGATGCGGACAAGTCGGAATTTACGAGGACAAAAAATGTGGATTCGAGAATATAAAACTGCTGATTGTGAACAGTTGGCAGAATTGTTTTATAATACGGTTCATAGCATAAATGCAAAGGATTATACTAAAGAACAGTTGGACGTTTGGGCAACTGGCAAGGTTGATTTGTGTGAGTGGAATACCTCTTTCCTGAAACACAGAACGATTGTTGCTGTAGAAAATGGGAAAATTGTTGGTTTTGGGGACATGGACAACAGGGGCTATTTGGATAGACTTTATGTTCATAAAGATTACCAGCGTAAGGGCATTGCTTCTGCAATTTGTGATGCGCTGGAATCTTCTTCAAAGGGAAAAACGTTCATTACCCATGCGTCTATTACAGCAAAACCATTTTTTCAACACCGAGGATACCGCGTAGTGAAAGAGCAGAAAGTCATTCGACAGGAAGTCGCTTTGACGAATTATGTAATGGAGAAGTAGATAGATTCCAGTTTGTTAAACTCAATCCCAATGCCACCGTATGACATTCATACGGTGGCATTTTTATATCCCGCAAGGAGATGATGCTATGTCAACAACACTGGCGCGGCTGGCGGCAGCTGTGCTGTCTACGGAAAAAGGCCGCAAGACGGTGGGCTGGGTCATTGCCGCCATCCTCTCGCCGCTGATCCTGCTGGCGGCGTTCCTGTGCAGTTTCGGCACGGCGGCGGTGGAGCATAACAACTTTGCCGTATCCGCGTCCTTCTATGGCCCGGCCTTCACGGACAAAATTCCAACCGAATACAAAGACCACATCACCGAGATGCGGACAGCTTTCTCCCTTCTGGATTCGGCGGTCGCCGCCGTGAATGCCAAAGCCGAGAGCGGCGGCCTTGACCCCTTGCAGGTCAAGGCCGTTTTCTATGCCCTCTGCTTTGGCGACGACGCGCCTACCCGCCGTGCCGCCGCTAACTTCGTAGGGAGCTTCTATAGCTTGGAGGAACGCACCGAAACCACCACGGACGTGCTGGAGGATGGCACAGTGGTAGTGCAGACCACCGTCTACTATGTGGCGGTGCCGCTGCCGCTGGAAACGGTGTATGAAAATCTGGCGGCGTGGCAGGGCAAACCGGTGACCGAGGAGGACAAGGCCAACGCCGCTCATATCTACAGCATGGTGGTGGGCAGCACAGGCGGTGATACCTTCGATGGCAGCTATACGCCCGGTGGCGGCAGCGGCGTGGAACTGGACATTTCCGACCTGACGAATCCCACCACTAAGAACGCCGCCGATCTGGTGGCCTACGTCACCAACGCATGGCAGTCCGGCTGGGGCTATGTATGGGGCACCTACGGTCAGGTGCTGACGCCGGAGCTGTTCCAGTACAAACTGACCCAATACCCGGAGGGCGTGGGACAGTACGCGGATTTCATCCGTAATAACTGGCTGGGCAAGCACACCGCCGACTGCGTAGGACTTATCAAGGGCTACGGCTGGCTCAACGCTGACACTATGGAGATCGAATACGGTACCAACGGGATGCCGGACATCGGTGCCAACCAGATGTACTACAACGCTACGCGCAAAGGCACCATCGATACCATCCCGGAGGTGCCGGGACTGGCGGTCTGGAAGTCGGGACACATCGGCGTGTACATCGGCGGCGGTCAGGTCATCGAGGCCGTGGGCACCAAATACGGCGTGGTTCAGACGCAGCTCCAGGGCCGCGGCTGGACACGCTGGCTGGAAATCCCGTATATCAACTACGATTAGGAGGACACAAATGAACGAAAATATTTGCACATTAGAGAAAGAAATGCGTCAGGCATTGCTGGAAAAGCTGGAACAGAACTATCTGGACTACACCGCCTCGCTGCGAGCTTTGACATCGGAACAGATGCTGGACAGGACAAAAGAAATCTACGCGGCGCAGGTCTGCTGCCGGTTGGTGCAGCGCAGGGATGATATTTCCTTGCCGCAGATGCGTTACCTGCTGTCGCTGGATGACCCGCTGGCGGCGCTGCGGGACACGTGGCTGGAGCTGCACAGCGGCGACAATGAGCCGGTGCTGAAGGTGATACTGTACAAGCTCTACGGTGAAATGTGAGGTGCAGCATGGAAAAAGTCTGCGTCACAGTCAGCATGGAGGAGGAACGTCTTAAGGCGCTGGAGTTTGCACTCAAGAAGAAAAACAGCTCCGTCCAGCGCCGCATGGACGATGCCCTGCGACAGCTCTATGAAAAAGAAGTCCCGGAACCTATCCGCGAATATGTGGACAGCCTGCTGGCTCCGCCGCCCCGCCCCCGCCGACCGGTGCGGACAGCAAAGGCGACGAACGAGCAGGCAGTGGCTATGCAGCAGGAGGAATAACCATGGCATATGTCAAAGAAAACGCACCATCGAAGGTCTACCACCTGACGAAGAAAGAGAATCTGGACAGCATTCTGGGGGATGGCAGGATACGCCGCTTCGGTGACAGCGAGTGCTGGTTCTGCGCTGATCTGCAAAAGATGAGAGCGTATATGGAGCAGACCGTCATGTGCGAGGGGAAGCCCTACTATGCCGTGGGCGGTCAGCTCTGCCGCTACCCCAAATTTGTGCCGGAGGATTACATCCTCCTCAAGCTTACGCCCTGCCATCAGAAGGATAATTGGTACCGCTGGGAGCAGGAAGTGCCTGTGGGAAACCCTGCGGAGCTGGTCAGAGCGGCGCATGAGTTCTCCGCACTGAAAATCGGCTATCGCGGCGACCTTGCTTTCCAAAATGCAGAGGTCATCGAGGTGCCGCGGTTTCTTGCAGAAGGGATCACACAGGGGGAGCCGGTACAGACCAACGCGGAGCTGCGGGATGCTCTCATTCAATGCGTTGAGCGGGAACAGACGGAGTACACCGAATCCCTCTACCGTATGACACAGAGTGAGCTTATCGCCAACGCCGGAGAGATCGAGGCGACCCGCTATTGCTACAACGCGCTTCTTACCACAAACCTGGAACGATACCAGATGCTCCTGCTGCTCTCCGACGGGTATCCTCTGACCTGTGTGCGGGATGCGTGGCAGACGGAACAGGACGTGGATCGTGACGACGAGTTCAGACACACGGTCTTCCGGCTCTGTGAAGATCTGCAAGAGAATCAGCAAGACCTGACAATGTGAGGAGGGATGACCTTTGGATAATAAACAATGTCAAAATGAGAATGATCTGCCTCTGCATTACACATCACAGGGAAAATTTGACGCATCCCAATGTGAGCCGCGCATATTGAGCGATGAGGAGAAAATAATTCTTTCTGCCATGGTTCTGCAAAAGGGCGAGGCGGAGGCTGGGGCAATTTTCGCAAATTCACCGGGGCGGCTGCGCGATTACACGATCCTCAAAGGCATCAACAGCTATGCTGCATTGGGCAGGTACTACCTTGCCCACGAGACTTCGGTGCCGGAGGAGCTATACGAGTACATGGATCT
>CAKTZN010000060.1 GCA_934635545.1 uncultured Oscillospiraceae bacterium
GACACCCAGATGATCGAGAAGATCCAGTCCTCCCTGGTGAACACCATCCCCCTGTGGAAGAGCCAGATGGTGCTGGCCCTGGGCATGGAGCACAGCCGTCAGGCCACCGCCGCCCAGAACGCCGTCACCGAGATGACCAACGAGCTGCTGAAGAAGAACGCCGATACCCTGAAGATGGGCACCATCGCCACCGCCAAGGAGGCGGAGCGCAGCGTGGTGGATATCGAGACGCTGCAGCACACCAACCAGCAGTTGATCTCCACCCTGGACGAGGTGACCCGCATCCAGAAGGAGGGCGCCGCCAAGCGCAAGGAGGCGGAAGCCGAGCTGGGCCGCATCGAGGGTGAGCTGAAGCAGAAGCTGATGGAGCTGAGAGGGTAAACCAACACACCGGGGCACGATTCCCCTATGAACTATCTCCTTCCGAAAGGAGGAATATCCCATGAAAATTTTCAAAAACCGTGCCGTGGCATGGGTGGTGCTGGCGCTGGCGGTGATCGGCAGCGTGTGCATCGGCCTTGCCCGGAGGGACAGCTTCCTGGCCAAGGAGCCCACGGCGCTGCTGGATGTCCAGTACCGCCAGTGGATCTGCGACGATGCCGGGCTGCTCAGCGATGAGACGGAGCAGTTGATCGGACAGTACAACACCGATTGGGATCAGAAATACTACGCCGTGGTGGCGGTGGCCACCGTGGATCAGGTGACCGGCTGGAAGGATCAGGAGTACGCCGCCGCGCTGGGCAAGGAATGGGGCCTGGGCGCCAACGACATGATCCTGCTGCTGGTAAAGGACGGCGACTGGCAGGTCTACTGCGGCGACAGCGTGGGCCAGTATATGACCGACACCCAGCAGCAGAAGCTGCGCAGCGCCATCGAGAGCACCTATTACAGCGGCGACTTTGACGGCGCGGTGACGGCCTTCTTCCGGCAGGCGGACGTGTTCTACGGCCAGTTCGGCCAACAGTACGGCGGCGGATACGGCAGCAGCGATACCATCGGCTGGACGGCCAATACGCCCAGCACCGCCAGGACCGGCGGTGTGTCGCTGGGCGGCGTGGTGCTGCTGATCCTGGCCATCTTCGTGGTGTGGATGCTGCTGGACCGGGTGCGGTATAACCGCTACCGGCGGCGGTATATTCTGGGCGCACCGGTGAATGTGGTGCGGCCGGTGTACTATCCCATCTTCTGGGGCCGCGCCCTGCGTCCCCGTCCGCCCCGGCAGCCCAGAGCGCCCTATGGCGGCGGCCCGCGGCCTCCCATGGGCGGCGGCTATCAGCCTCCCCGCAGCGGCGGCGGATACCGTCCGCCCCAGAGCAGCTATCGCCCCCCGCGCAGCACGCCCCGTCCGGGCAGCGGCTTTGGCAGCCGTCCCGGCGGCGGTTTCGGCGGCGGTGGCTTCAGCGGCGGAAGCCGTGGCGGATTTGGCGGCGGTGGCTTCGGAGGAGGTTCCCGCGGTGGCCGCGGAGGCGGCTTCGGCGGCGGCGGCTTCGGCGGCGGACGCCGGTAATGAAATCGGATAAAAGGCTCAACGGCGCTGCCGTTGAGCCTTTTGTGTCAATTTTCAAGATGTTTGGAAACGGGGAACACATTATCGTTGACAGTTTCCGGCATGCTTGCTATAATACGCCCGCTTTCAGAAAAAAGTTTGCTTTTTTCACCGCAGCCTCTTGCTTGTGACGCTGCGTGATATGATAGGATACAGGAGACATATAAGGTAATTGGGAGGAAATCGAAATGCTTACGATCCAACATCTGACGAAACGATACGGCGAGAAGAAGGCCGTGGACGATCTGAGCCTGCACATCGCACCGGGCGAGATCTACGGCTTTATCGGCCACAACGGCGCGGGCAAGACCACCACGCTGAAATCCGTGGTGGGCATCCTGCAGTTTGACGAGGGCGAGATCACCATCGACGGCCACTCCGTCAAGGCCGATCCCCTGGCCTGCAAGCGGGAGCTGGCTTACATCCCCGACAACCCGGATTTGTACGATTTTATGACCGGCATCAAGTATCTGAACTTCGTGGCCGACATCTTCGGTGTGGGCGCGGCGGAGCGGCAGGCGCGCATCCGCAAGTATGCCGACGCTTTTGAGCTGACGGACGACCTGGCCCAGCCCATCGCTGCCTATTCCCATGGCATGAAGCAGAAGCTGGCCATCATCGCCGCGTGGCTCCATCAGCCGAAGCTCATCATCATGGATGAGCCCTTTGTGGGCCTGGATCCCAAGGCGTCCCACCTGCTGAAGGGCATGATGCGTGAGGTCTGTGACAACGGCGGCGCCATCTTCTTCTCCACCCATGTGCTGGAGGTGGCGGAAAAGCTCTGCGACAAGGTGGCCATCATCAAGGGCGGCAAGCTGATCCGCTCCGGCACCATGGAGGAGGTCAAGGGCGACGACAGTCTGGAAGAGGTCTTCCTGGAACTGGAGGGAGAGGAATGCTGAAGCTTCTGGTAAAAAAACAGCTTTTTGAAATTTTCCGCAGCTATTTCTACGACGCCAAGAAGAACAAGGCCCGCACCAAGGGGGCGACAATCGGCTACATCGTGATGTTCGTGCTGCTGATGGCGGGCCTGCTGGGCACCATGTTCGGCGTGCTGTCCAACACCATGTGCGGCCCTCTGGCGGAGATGGGGATGGACTGGCTGTACTTCGTCATCATGGGCATGATGGCGGTGTTTCTGGGCGCCTTCGGCAGCGTGTTCAACACCTATTCCGGCCTCTATCTGGCCAAGGACAACGACCTGCTGCTGTCCATGCCCATTCCCGTGCGGGTCATCATAACCTCACGGCTGCTGAGCGTGTATCTCATGGGTCTGATGTACTCCGGTATCGTGATCCTGCCGGCCATCATCGTGTACTGGTTCACCGTCCCTGTCACGGCGGGGCGCATCCTGGGCGGCGTGGTGCTGCTGGTGGACATCTCCCTGTTCGTGCTGACGCTGTCCTGCGCCCTGGGCTGGGTGGTGGCCAAGATCAGCCTGAAGCTGAAGCGCAAGAGCTTTATCACCGTGATCGTTTCGCTGGTGTTCTTCGGGCTGTACTACTTCGTCTGCTTCCGCTCTCAGGCCATGATCACCGATCTGCTGCTGAATGCGGAGGATGTGGGCAATAAGCTCAAGGGGATCTATCCCCTGTACCTCTTCGGCCGGGTGGGCTGCGGCGACGGCGTGGCTATGCTGATCGTCTCCGCCGTGGTGATCGCCCTGCTGGCGCTGGTGTGGTATCTCATCGCCCGCAGCTTTCTGCACATCGCCACCGCCTCCGGCAATACCGCCAAGACGGTCTATCACGAGAAGACGGTCAAGCCCGTCAGCGCCGACGCCGCTCTGCTGCGCAAGGAGCTGGGCCGGTTCACCTCCAGCCCCCTCTACATGCTGAACTGCGGCCTGGGCACGGTGTTTCTGGTGGTCCTGGCGGTGCTGGCCCTCATCAAGGGCCGTGAGGTGTTCCTGATGATGAACGCCCTGTTCGCCGGAGGCGAGGGCTTCGTGACGGTGCTGGCGGCGCTGTGCCTGTGCCTGCTGGCAGGCAGCAACGATATCAGTACCCCGTCCGTGTCGCTGGAGGGCAAGAGCCTGTGGATCGCCCAGTCGCTGCCCATCGACCCGTGGCAGGCGCTGCGGGCCAAGCTGAGAATGCACCTGCTGATAACGGAGCTGCCGCTGGTGGTGTGCGCCGTGTGCGTGGCGGCGGTGTCCGGCGCGGCGCTGCCGGAGATCGTCACGATGATCGTGACGCCCATGGTATATGTGGTGCTGAGCGCGGCCTTTGGCCTCTTTATGGGTCTGAAGCGGCCCAATCTCAACTGGACCAGCGAGGTGGCGCCCATCAAGCAGGGGCTGGCCGTGTTCCTGTCCATGTTCGGCGGTTGGCTGGTGGCTGTGGCGCTGGGCTTCCTGTATTACGCCCTGATGGCCCGCGTGGGCGCGGTGGCGTTTCTGCTGGCGGCGACGGTGCTGTTCGCCGTGCTGGCGCTGGTGCTGCTGCGGTGGCTGAAAAACACCGGCGCGAAAATTTATCAGCATCTGTAAAAATTTCCTTTTTCGGGGGTTGACTCTGCCACTGTGTCAGGGGGTATCCTCTATCTGAGCTCAAGAACAGAACGCATGGAGGTACCGCTATGCTGAAGATCGGAGAATTTTCCAAGCTGTCCCGCGTCAGCGTCCGGATGCTGCGCCATTATGACGACATCGGCTTGCTGCACCCGGCGGAGATCGACCGGTTCACCGACTACCGCTATTACAGCGAAGCCCAGTTGCCCACCGTGTGCCGCATCACGGCGCTGAAGGATATGGGCTTCCGTCTGGCGGACATCTGCCGGATCCTGGACTTCTATGACGACCGCCAGCGGCTGGACGAATGTCTCGCCGCCCAACAGGCGGTGCTGGAGGCCCAGGCGGAGGATGTGGCCCGGAAGCTGCGGCTGTTGGACAGCGCACGGAAGCGATTGAGAAAGGAAGATACCATGGCTTATAATGTTACTGTCAAGACCCTGCCCCAGCGCTATGCCGCCTGTGTGCGGATGACCATTCCCTGCTACGAGAAGGAGGGCATGGTGTGGGGCATCCTCTGCGCCGAAACCGACCATATGCACCTGATCCCCGACGATCCCTGCTATTGCAGCGTCACGTTCCTGGACACCGAGTACAAGGAGCGCGACGTGGAGGTGGAGGCCCAGAAAACCGTCAAGGGTCAGTACCCCGACACGGAGCATGTGAAGTTCCGCACGCTGCCCGCCGTCACCTACGCAAGCTGCACCTACAAGGGCAGCTACGCCCACATCGGCGAGGTCAACGCCGCCGTGGCCGCCTGGATCGAGGCCAACGGCTATCACTACGCCGGGCCCATGTTCAACATCTACCATGTCTCGCCCCACGAGACCCAGAACCCCGACGAGTTCATCACCGAGGTGTGCTACCCCGTCACCAAGTGACCCTCTGCATAAAAAGCATAAGGACTGCCGTATACGGCAGTCCTTATGCTTTTTCAGGTTCTTGTGATGTTTTCGGTCAGCCGCTCCAGGATCAGCTCTCCCACCACCACGGCGTCCTCCACCGTCAGGTAGTGGGCGGCGCTCTCATCCAGGAACATCCGGCCCGACGCGGGGAATTCCTCGTCGGCAAACCAGATCCGCAGCCACAGGGGATAGCGGGGCAGGAACGGGATGCGGGCGCACAGGTCGGCGTTGGAGGGCTCCAGCACCGCGCCCAGGGCCAGCAGGCGGCGGCGCAGTTCCTCCGGCGGCAGAAGCCCCAGATGCAGGCGGATGTCCGTCTCCGCCCGGCGGTCAAATCCGCCGCCCCGCACCATGCCCTCGGGATACTGGCCGAAGGCCATCATCTTTCCCGACAGGGGTGTGCCGTCCGCCAGATCCAGATAGTGCAGCAGCGTCAGGGTGTGCCACATGTCCAGCGCCAGCTGTACGGTGAGCTCCGGCACCGTGACGGTGACGGTCCGGCCCAGGGTAGGCACGGTGAAGCGGCCCTCATGCCAGGCGACGCCCGCCCGGCGGGCGATTTCCGCCGGATCGTGGCGCGCAAGGCGCTGCCGCGCCACTGCCAGCATGCTTTCATATTGGGGGTTGGCCATGGGGTGCTCCTTTCATCCGCAGTAATACGCCAGCAGCAGATCCACCACGGTGCCGTAATTCTGCACGCCGTCGGCAAGGCCGTTGGACTTGAGAAAGCCGTCGTACACCCTGGTGGCGGCGGTGTTCACCAGACCGTCGAATTGTGCCCAATAGGCGCTGTTCTGCCGCAGGTCGGCCCGCACCGTGTCCGGCAGACTGTCCCGGATGGTCTGCCACGCCGCCTGATCCGCCCGGTACAGGGCGTTGGCCAGGTGGACGTAGCCCATGAGATACCCGGCGTAGCGATAGGCGGCGCTATCGGCGGAGGTGGCGGCCATGATGGCCACGAAGTTGCACTCCTGCTCGGCGGCGATGCCCTGCTGGTGGGCCATCTCATGGCAGATGTTGGCGGGGAGATAGGCGGCGGGACTCTCGTCGTTCAGATTGGCCTCGCCGGTGAAGGGAAAGTAAAAGCCGCTGAAATCCAGATAGCTCATGCCCCGGGAGGACACGAAGGCCTTCGGCATCACGGCGGGCTTTTTCAGACAGTCGAACTTCTGCACCACGCCGTCGTAGGCGGACATGGCTTCGGCGAAGATCTCGCTGCGGGGCACGGCGAAGCAGCCGTTTTCATCCCGCTGTACCTGATCGCTGGCGGCGGATACCTCCCGGGCGAAGCGCTCGGTCAGCTCCGCCAGCTCCGTCACGGTGCCGCCGCGGGCCGTCAGGCCGGACTTGTCCTGGAAGCTGTCGGCCCCGTAGAACACGCCCCACAGCAGACAGAAGCCCGCGTAGATACTCAGGCCCACGCACAGCACCGTCAGAGCCATGCGCACGGCCCTCTGTCCCTTCTGAGGCCGGGTGATCAGACACCGCACCTGCCACGCCAGATAGAAAACGGCGGCAAAGATGCCGGATAAAATGAGCACCTCTGCCACAGAGACAGAGGTGACGCTGCACAGCCGGCCCAGAGCCTGTTCAAGGGGCAGGATCACGCGGCTGCACAGCCAGTTCATGGCGCCCCGGCAGGTGCGCAGGGGGAAATAGACGGCGAAAAACGCCGCCAGTCCCACCAGCCACCCCAACTGGGCGCGATACCGCCGCAGAAAGGCTTTCATCCCAACTGCTTGCCGGTAAAGTACATCACCGTGTGGCCGGTGGTGATGAGCTTTCCGGCTTCGTCGCGGATCTCGGAATCGCAGAACACCAGCTTGCCGCCCGCCTTCTGCACCCGCCCGGTGGCGATGAGCTTGCCGGAGGAGGGGCCTGCGTTGACACAGTCGATGGTGCCGCTGACGGTGACACAGGCCTCCATCCGCGTGGTCAGGATGGCCATGCCGCAGGCCACGTCCGACAGGGTGAACAGGATGCCGCCGTGGGGGATGCCCCAGCGGTTCAGTGTCTCGGGGTGGATCTCCACCTCCACCTGGGCCCAGCCGTCGTCCACGGCTACGATCTTCACATGGTTGTGGACATCAAAGGGTTCGCTGTCCAGGGCCAGGTTCAATAATTGCTGTCTTCTTTCGTCTGTCATATGATATCACTCCGCTGCTTTTAATAATTCCTTGGTATAGTCCGCCTGGGGGTGGTCGTACACCTCGTCCACGGTGCCCTGCTCCACGATGTGGCCGTCCTTCATCACCAGGCACCGGTCGCAGATCTCATATACCACGTTGAGATCGTGGGATATGAACAGGTAGGAGATGCCGAACTCCCGCCGCAATCGGGCGATGAGCTGCAATATCTGGGCCTGAATGGTCACGTCCAGAGCCGACACCGCCTCATCCGCCACGATGAGGCCCGGCTTCTGGATCAGCGCCGCGCCGATGCACACCCGCTGCTTCTGTCCGCCGGACAGCTCGTGGGGATAGCGGCTGTAGTAGCTCTCGTCCAGGCCCACCAGGGCCATGGTGTCCCGCACCCGGCTCTCGATGCCCGCCTTGTCGTACTTGCCGTAGATGCGCAAGGGCTCGGCCAGGGTCTGGGCTACGGTGAAGGCGGGGTTCAGGCTGCCCGCCGGATCCTGAAAGACCATCTGGGGCCGCTTGGTGTGGTGGGTCACCGTGCCGGTGATGTCGCTCTCCATGCCCAGCACCGCACGGGCCAGGGTGGATTTGCCGCTGCCGCTCTCGCCCACCAGGCCGAGGATCTCGCCCCGGTACAGGGTAAAGCTGACATCGTGGAGCACCTGGTGGCGCTGCTTGCGCAGGCCCGTGCCGCTGCGGTACCACACATTCAGGTCATTCACTTCCAAAACCGTTTCTAGCATAGCTTTTTCCTCGTGGGAATGGCGGCGATGAGCCGCTTGGTATAGTCTGCCTGGGGATCGTAGAACACCTGCGCCGTTTCGCCGGTCTCCACGATGTGGCCCTTCTCCATCACCGCCACATGGCTGCACAGCTTGCGCACCACGTTCAGGTTGTGGGAAATGAACAGGATGGACATGCCCATTTCCCGGTTCAGCCGCCGCAGCAGCTCCAGGATCTGGGCCTGGATGGTCACGTCCAGCGCCGTGGTGGGCTCGTCCGCCAGCAGCAGCTTGGGCCGGGAGATGATGGCCGCGGCGATCATGGCCCGCTGCAGCATGCCGCCGGACATCTGGTGGGGATACTTGTCATAGATGGCCTCGGCGTCAGGAAGATCCACGTCCCGCAGGGCCTGCAGGGCCCGCTCCCGCCGCTCCTGGGGCGAGAGCTTCGTGTGGACGCGCAGGGCCTCCTCCACCTGCGGGCCGATGCGCATGACGGGGTTCATGGCGCTCATGGGCTCCTGGAACACCACCGAGATGGCGCAGCCCTGCCGTTTGCGCATGTCTGCCGGGGACAGGGCCAGCAGATCCTTGCCGTCCAGCAGCACCTGGCCGGATATATCCGCCCGCCGCTGGGGCATCAGGCCGGAGATCACCATGGCAGTGACGGTCTTGCCGCTGCCGCTCTCGCCCACCAGGCCCATGATCTGGCCGTCGGCCACCGTCAGGCTGATGCCGCCCACGGCGTCGTGATCGGAGCCGTGAAAGCGCACATGAAGGTCTTTGATCTCCAGCATGGTCACACGCTCCTTTTCCGCAGGCCCTCGCCCATCATGCTGACGCCCAGGATCAGCAGTACGATCACAAGGCCGGTACACAGCACATACCAGGGTGCTTTTATCATATAGCTCTGGGATTCCGACAGCATATAGCCCAGGGAGATGTCCGGGGGCGCCACGCCGATGCCCAGATAGCTCATGCTGGCCTCCGCCAGCACGGCGTTGTTGAACCCGATGATCAGCGCCGGCAGCAGCACGCCCCAGGTGTTGGGCAGGATGTGCCGGAAGATGATCCGCAGATGGGAGGCACCCATCAGCCGGGCAGATTTGACATAGTTCATGGCCCGGTGCCGCGCGAATTCCGCACGCACCACACGGGCAAAGCTGGGAATGAAGGCCACGCCCAGCGCCAGGATCACGTTATACTTGCCGAAGCCCAGCATGGCGATGAACACCAGGGCCAGCAGAATATTGGGAAAGGCGGTCAGCGCGTCGTTGATACGCATGAGCACCTCGTCCACCACGCCGCCGAAATAGCCGGTAAAGGCGCCGATCAGCGTGCCCACCGTGCCGCCGATCAGCACGGTGCACAGGGAGATGAAGAAGGTGGTTCCCATGCCCGCCATCACCCGGCTGAAGATATCCCGGCCGAAGCTGTCGGTGCCGAACAGGTGGCGAAGGGAGGGGGGGAGAAATTTCTGGCTGCCCACGATGGCTGTGGGGTCATAGGGCGTCCAGACGTAGCCGATCAGCGCCATGGCCGCCATGATGACGGCGATGGTCAGCCCGATGCGGAAGGAGCGGTCGTTCTTTTTCAGCAGCATCCCTATCCCTCCTTATTGCAGCCGCAGCCGGGGATCCAGCCGCTGGTTGAGAAGATCGGCCAGGCAGTTCACCAGTACCACCCACAGCGCCAGGATCACCACGATGGCCTGTACCACCGGGAAATCCCGGTTGGCGATGGAGGTCAGCAGCAGCCGTCCGATGCCGGGGATGGCAAAGACCTGCTCGATGATGACGCTGCCCGCCACGATGTCCGCCACCGTCATGGCCAGAAAGGCCACCGTGGGCACCACGGCGTTGCGCAGCACATGGCGGTACAGGGCCGCCCGCGGGGAGTTGCCCCGGCTGTACGCGGTGCGGACGTAGTCCTTGCCCAGCTCCTCGGTGATGGAGCTTTTCAGCATCTTCACCGTCATGGCGATGCGGGGCAGGGCAATGGCGACGGCGGGATACAGCAGATATCCCACGCTGCGCCAGAAGCTCTGGGCCGGGGCGATAAAGGCGCCGGGATCGAACCAGTGAAGGATCAGGCCGCACACCAGCGTCAGCAGGATGCCCACCACAAAGGGGGGCACCGCCATGACCACCTGGCCCAGCACCGTCAGGGCACGATCCAGCCATCCCCCCTGGCGGGAGGCGGCGAACAGCCCCACCGGCAGAGAGACCAGCACGATCAGCACAAAGGCGATGGCCGTCAGCAGCGCCGTGACCCCCAGCTTGCCGTTCAGAAGCTGGGCCACCGGCATGGAGTAGACGTAGGAGGTGCCGAAATCCCCCTGCAGGGCGTGGAGCACCCACTCGAAGTACCGGGTGAAGAAGGGGCGGTCCAGCCCCAGCTCCGCCCGGAGGGCGGCCACCGCCTCGGCGGTGGCGTCGCTGCCCAGCAGCTTGATGGTGGGATCGCCGGGGATGACCTGGAAGGCCAGAAACGCAAAGAAAGAGACGATGACCATGGTCAAAAGCATCATTCCGATCTTCTTCACGACGTTTTTCATGGTCATCATCTCTTTCATGTTGGTTGGTTGGATAAAGCCTCGCAGAGTTCGCGGCGCGGACGCCGCGAAAAAATCAAATCATTTTTCTGACGACATGTGCGTCAGAAAAA
>CAKTZN010000061.1 GCA_934635545.1 uncultured Oscillospiraceae bacterium
GGCCTCCATGACCGGCGAGTCCATGCCCGTGCCCAAGCGGCCCGGCAGCTATGTGTACGCCGGTACCGTGGCCGAGGAGGGCGAGTGCGTCATCCAGGTGGAAAAAGCCTCCGGCAGCGGCCGCTATGACCGCATCGTCCACATGATCGAGGAGTCGGAGAAGCTGAAATCCACCGCCGAGGACAAGGCCGCCCGCCTGGCCGACCGTCTGGTGCCCTACACCCTGGGCGGCACGGCGCTGACCTATGCCCTGACCCGCAACATCACCAAGACGCTGGCGGTGCTGATGGTGGACTTCTCCTGCGCGCTGAAGCTGGCCATCCCCATTGCGGTGCTGTCCGCCATGCGGGAGAGCAGCGGCCACCACATCTCCGTCAAGGGCGGCCGCTTCCTGGAGGCCGTGTCCAAGGCCGACACCATCGTGTTCGACAAGACCGGCACCCTCACCTACGCCACTCCCAAGGTGGCCCAGATCGTCACCTTCGGCGACTATAAGGAGCCGGATATGCTGCGGCTGGCCGCCTGTCTGGAGGAGCATTACCCCCACTCCATGGCCAACGCCGTGGTGGAGGAGGCCAAGGTGCGTGGCCTGTCCCATGAGGAGTACCACTCCCAGGTGCAGTATGTGGTGGCCCACGGCATCTCCAGCATGGTAGAGGGCCGCTCGGTGCTGATTGGCAGCGCCCACTTCGTGTTCGAGGACGAGGGCTGTCGTGTGCCGGAGGGCGAGCAGGAGAAATTCGACAGCCTGCCCGAGGCGTACTCCCACCTGTACCTGTGCATCGCCGGAGAGCTGGCCGCCGTCATCTGTATCTTTGACCCCCTGCGTAAGGAGGCCCGCGCCGCCGTGCAGGCGCTGCACGACTGCGGCATCGCCAAGGTGGTCATGATGACCGGCGACAACCGCAAGACCGCCGAGGCTGTGGCCCGTCAGGTAGGCGTGGACGCCGTGTTCGCGGAGGTCCTGCCGGAGGACAAGGCGGAATTCATCCGCCGGGAAAAGGCCGCCGGACACACCGTCATCATGGTGGGCGACGGCGTCAACGACTCCCCCGCCCTGTCGGAGGCCGACGCAGGCATCGCCATCTCCACCGGCGCGGCCATCGCCCGGGAGATCGCCGACATCACCATCGCCTCGGAGGATCTCTTCGAGCTGGTGACGCTGCGGAAGCTGGGTGAGGCGCTGATGGCCCGCATCCACCGGAACTACCGGTTCATCGTGGGCTTCAACTTCTCGCTGATTGTGCTGGGCGTGGCGGGCATTCTGCCGCCCACCACCTCCGCGCTGCTGCACAATATGTCCACCTTGGGCATCAGTCTCAAGAGCATGACCGATCTGCTGCCCGACGAAAACAAATAACCGCACATAAAAAAGACCTCCGGAGTCCCGGAGGTCTTTTTCTATGTTGTCAGAATTCCAAACGGACGATCTGCATGTTCATGCTGTTGTCGCCCACGCGGGACAGAAAGCGGAAGAACCCGCTGACAGAGGGATCCTTCAGGTCATGATAGCCCAGCATGTAGCCGCGGCTGGACACCTGCATGCCCAGCGCCCAGGGGGACAGCTCCTTTTTGGCGTCCGCCACGGCGAAGTACGCCCCCACATCCTGAATGTCGGCGGTCTTGAGCCAGGTTTTCAGCATCAGCTTCACCGCCTTGCGGTTGGCGGCGTCGAACACCAGCCGCCCGCCGGGGAAGGCGGCGTGCATGGCCTGCACCAGCGCCTTGACCTGCTCCGTCAGGAAGTAGTAGAACACTCCCGCCGCGAAGAACACCACGCCATTGGACGCGTCGATTCTCCCGAACCACGAGGTGTCGTTCAGGTCGCAGGGGATGTTCTCCTCCCGCTCTCCGGCGGGCAGCAGCTCGTCGCGCACTCTGATCACGTCGGGAAAGTCCAGATTGTAGATCCTGCACTGGCCGTTGTCGCAGCTCCGGCCGGTGTTGTCCAGCCCGCAGCCCAGGTTGACCACCGCCGCGTCGGGATGGCTGGCCAGATAGTCCCGCACCTCCCAGGCCAGGTCGTTCTGCCGCATGGCCGCCTCCAGAAAGCCGAAGCGCTGCATCAGGCTTCTGGGCTTCTTCTCCAACAGAGTAAAGTCGTAGTCAATCTCATCCATCAGCCGGATGGCCGTTTCATCATAGAACAGCCGCGGATACAGCGTCGAGCACATCTTCCGCCCGTACAGGGGGATCACCAGCGTCTCCTGTACGGTGTTTTTTTCGATATGGTATTTCATACATTCCTCCGATAGCCAGCCTCATCCCGGTACTCCGGGTGCGCCTTCAGATAGGGATCCCGGTCGCCGCAGATGGTGTAGTCGCACTTGCAGCCGTTGGCGCAGGTGGTGGTACGCACCAGCCGTGCGTGGATCAGCTCCATGGACACATAGTCCACGTTGCACAGGGCGGGCATGATGTCCGTCAGCCCGTTCCTGATGGCAAATTCCGCCGCGGGGCACGCCGTAAACTCATAATAGATGGGCTTGTCCTTCTCAAAGGGGGCAACCTTCATCTCATAATCGTGCCACCTGTCGCAGCCCGCCTTGGCCGAGGTGAACGCCCGATACATGAGCCTGCGCCAGAAGGGCTTGTTGCAGTCCACGAATTTCAGCCTGCGGAAGGCGGGCAGGATCAGGTTCTCCTCCATCTCCTCGATCTCCCGGAAGGAGGTCACCGCCCTGCAGACGACGTAATAGCTCAGGATGGCGATGCAGTCATAGGTGCCGCCCGCCCCGTTGTGGAAGTTCTTCTTCCCGCCCAGGTCGGTGCGCCAGTCGGCGAGAAAGTCCACATACTGCCGCTGGATCTGCTCCCATACCGCCTCCCGCTGCTCCCGCGGATAGTGGAGGGCGATCTTCTGCCGGATCTCCCTCTTGCAGGGCCTGGAATACAGCACATGGCAGGTGCGGTCAAATTGCATCTGGTTGTCCTTCATCTGCCCACACCCTTCAGATAGCCGCTCTTTGCCCCGGCCTCAGTGTCGTCGGACTCGTCATAGGCGTCGTAGGGGGCGTTGGGATCGTGGACGCGCTTGCCGAAGGGGGAGCACCACTGCTCCTTGTGGGCAAAGGCGAAGGCAAAGTTGTCCGTCCATCCGGTGTGTCCAGTGATGAACAGCGGATGCAGGCCCCGCTTCTGCAGCTTCTCCTCCAACGCCGCCAGCGACCGGACGGCCAGCTTGTTGTCCTCCGCCAGAGCGGAGATAAAGCTGTACCCGCCGTCGGCGCCGAACCAGATGGTGTCGCCGGTGAAGAGGTACTTGTCGTCGATGAGATACACCATGTGGCCCCAGGTGTGGCCCGGCACCAGGAAGCACTCGATTTTGATGCCGTCGATGTCAAAGACCTGCCCGTCCTGCAGCAGCACCTTTTTATTGTTGATGGTCACCTGGGGCAGCTTATAGAGATGATAGATGACCTTCCGGCGCACCTGGCCGGTCAGGTACCTGTTCTCGGTCTCGCCCACATACAGCGTGGCGTTCCGGAACAGGCCGGGGCTGTCGGCCTCCACCGCGCCCACATGGTCGGTGTCCTGGTGGGTGATCAGGATATGGCGGATGGACGCCGGGTCGATGCCCAGCCAGCCCATCTTCTCCGCCAGCGGGTCATAGTTGTACCCCGCGTCGATCATGATGGTAGTCTCGCCCTTCCGGTAAAAGAAGATGTTGGCCACCCACTCCCGGACGCAGGCCACATTTTCGTCGATCCAGCCGGTGTTCAGCGGCTTGAAGATCTCCTTGCCCCGGTACATTTTGCTCATTTCCTTCTTCTGGAACTCGGTCGCTTTCTTGGACATGGCGTCGCCCTCCCGTATCGTTCTCCTGCGATTAGCATCGCCTAACTCTTCATCAAAGAAAAGCGGTTAGCGCTATCTAACCGTCTTTTGGTGCTATTGTAATGCCCCCGGCGGAAATTGTCAAGGCCAACGCGGAAGAAACGGCGCAAACGCGCCGTTTCTTCGTACTTATAGTGCCTTTGTGTACCGCCGGATGGCCAATGCGGTATAGACCGCCGTCAGCAGCTCCGTCACCGGCATGGCGAACCACAGGGAATCCGGCCCGGTCACCACCGGCAGCAGCAGGATCAGCACGCCGCTGATGACCAGTCCCCGGGCCACCGAGACGATAAAGGCCGCCCTGGGCCGCATGATGGACTGGAAATAGTAGGTAGAGAAGATGTTGAAGGGCAGCAGCAGGAACGACAGGGCATACGTCCGGATGATGGCCGGGGCGATGGCCAGGATCTCCGCCGTGGGGCTCATGAACACCCGGATGTACAGATTGGGCGCGGCAAAGCTGAGGGCCGTCCAGAACAGGGCGAAGGCCGCCGTGGTATACAGCGCCAGCCGCAGCGTCTCCCGGATGCGGCGCCCCTGCCCCGCGCCGTAGTTGGTGGAGATGATGGGCTGCGCCGCCTGTCCCACGCTGTAGGCGCAGCACTGCACAAAGGTACTGACGTTGATGATGGGGCCGTATACCGCCAGGGCGTCGCCGCCCAGATAGCGCATGATCTGCCGGTTGAACAGCACCGTCAAAATGCCCATGGCCACGTCGATGAAGAAGGAGGAGAAGCCCGACACCGTGATCTCCCACAGCTTGCGGGGCAGCCGCTCCACCCGCACCAGACGCAGGGTGTTCCGGCGGCGCGGGAAGTGGGACAGCAGCACCAGCAGCGAGATCACCGAGCCGATGGCCGTGGCCAGCCCCGCGCCGTAGATGCCCATGTCGCAGGGGAACACGAAGAAGTAGTCGCCCAGCATGTTGAAAATGCCGCCGGACAGCACGCCCAGCGTGGCAAGGCCGGGGCTGCCGTCGTTCCGCAGGAAGGCCGCCAGCATCTGGTTGAACAAAAAGATGGGGAACACATACTTGATGGGCCGCAGATACCGCTGGGCCAGCGCCAGCAGTGACTCGTCCGCGCCGAAGAAGGTCAGCAGCGGCGCCTCAAAGCACAGCAGCCCCACCCACGCCAGCACCGCCAGCGCCACGGAGCCGATCACCGCGGCGGTGAAATACTGGTTCTCGCCGCCGTCGCCGCGGGTACTGCTGCCCCGCCGCGCGCTGAAGATCACGCTGCCGCCGATGCCCGTCAGCAATCCCAGACTGTAAATAACGTTCCACACCGGGGCCACCACCGCCAGCGCCGCCGTGCCGTCGGGGCCCTGATACTGGCCCACCATGGCCATATCCACCATGCCGTAAATGCTGGAGATCAGCGCGCTGCCAAAGGCCGCCGACAGATATTTGAAGTACAGGGGCCTGATTTTTCCGTTGAGAAGATCCATATGCTCTCACGCTCCTTTTTCCTGTATACGCAAAAAAGCCGGACAAGGACAGGCATCTCAGCCTGCGCCTTATCCGGCTGCCGTTTCTCTGAACGACCCGCCCTCCGAGCGATCAAGCGGTATGGTAGCATATGTCCCCGGAAATGTCAAGGGGCAGTTTCCCGCGGCGTGTTTGTCCGAAAGGGCAAAACAAAGCGCGGAATTTCGTGCAAAACGCCATTGTCCCCCTGTGCCGGATATGGTAAACTGGTACCATATGAAATATAGCGAACCCGAGGGAGAGTTCACCAGAGGAAAACAGGAGGCGCGCATATGAGAAACCGTATCACAAGCATACTTCTGGCGGCATTGATGCTGCTGTCCCTGCTGCCGGTACCGTCCTGGGCAGCGGAGGTCACACAGAAGGACGAAGCGGTCACGGCCACGGAAGGCCAGCCGTCCCCGCAGTCCGACGCCATCGCGGTCACCTCCGTCCCGGAAAACAAATACCTGGGCTGCGACCGGGCAAGCAAGATCATCCCCGCCAACTGCTACGTTGACGATGACGGCGTCTACTACGTCACGGATGATTCCGGCTCGATCCGGATCGACGCGGGCAGCGGCGTCATGACCGCCCGGAAGGCCGTCGTGTTCTCCTCCAGAAGCACCGAAAAGGCGGAGCTCGTGTCCGCGTCGCATATCCTGTTCCTGGTCAACGAGAATATCGAGTATTCGTCCCCCGCCACCGGCAACAAGGTCGCCAAGAACGTCAATGAGTACCAGTGTGTGCTCTGCGGCAAGACCTTCTATGGCTCCAACAAGGATTACAGTACCCCCGAAACCGCTGTCGCCTACGATTATGCTTATGCCTATAACCTGGTCAAGCAGGGCTACGTCGCCATCCCCGCCAACGCCAAGCTGGCTAGTGTTCCCTACGTCTGGGCTGACGACAGCGCCAGCACCGGAGGAAGCGAAAGCGGCAACATCATCGCCAGCGGTGAATGCGGCGCAGATGGCGATAATGTCCTATGGACGCTGGATGGCCAGGGTGTATTGACCATTACCGGCGAGGGGGATATGGCGGATTATTCGTCCGGTGAAACAGCCCCGTGGTATGACTATGCCGCATCTGTCCAGTCCGTCGTTATCGCCGAAGGTGTTACTCATGTAGGAAACCGTGCGTTTATTTATTGTTCTGCACTAACTGACGCATCTCTCTCCAATAGCATCGAATCTATCGGAACCTATGCTTTCTTTTCTGCCGGACTATCTGACATCGTGATTCCACAGGATGTTGAAACCATTGGAACAAACGCTTTCTCTTCCTGTACACGCTTAGAATCCGTTAAAACGTGCGGCAATCTATGGTCCGTGGGAACTGATTGCTTCTCTGATTGTTCCGCTCTTACCGAGGTCGTTTTCGGAGGTTATGTTCGTTCCGTAGGCGGCGGTATGTTTGCCCGTTGCACTTCTCTGAAGTCTATTGTCCTTCCTTCTAATATAAATGGTATGTGGAGCATGTTTCAGGGCTGTACGTCCCTGACCAACGTAACACTTCCAGATGGAATTACTGAAATTTCCTCTTCCGCCTTTCAGGGTTGCAAAGCGCTTCAATCGCTTAATCTGCCAGACAGCGTGACTAATATTCGCGAACGAGCTTTCTCCGAGTGCACAAACCTGAAAGATATCAACTTTCCGGATAATCTGGAAACCATCGACACATACGCCTTTTATAAATGCCAGAGCCTGACAAAAATTGTTTTGGGGGAACAGCTCAATTTGATTGATGAATACGCTTTCGCAAGCTGCAATGCGTTTGAGGCGGCCTCATTCACCAAAAGCAGTAGCTCTTATGGCACGCTCAGTATCGGATTTGGCGCTTTTGCGAAATGTAGCGCATTATCCAATGTATACTACCTTGGCACTTCAAATGATTGGGGAACCGTCAGTTTTGCAGATGACAATGACGCTCTCGCAGATGCAGAGCTTCACTATATCTCAACCTCCTGCACTATCGGCAATATCAATGGCATCGACGGTATTGACGCCACAGACATGGCATGCCTGCATGAATACCTGACTTCTGGCTTCAATCGTGGCTATTTATCGGGTAAATACTTAAAACAAGTTGCAGATCTGAACAATGATCAGGTCGTTGATGTGTATGATCTCCAGCTTCTTTATGAGGTCGTCAGTGGGCTTGCAGATATTGATGATATTAAGCAAAAGCAGCCCATTACCTCGCTAGATACCATGTACGCCACCTTCAGCAATTATCCTGACGCATATGCGTGGATTGAAATTCCTGAATTTTCCGAAGCTATGGGCATAGATCATGCATTTTCTTATCCAGTCGCCCAACATCCCTCAGATCGTAATTACTACCTCAGCCACAACTTGGATGGCAACACAAATAATGCTGGCACTATTTTTAGCGAAGCCACTGTAGAAGGCAAAGTTATCAACGGCCGTGATTTGAGCGACCCTGTCACCGTACTGTACGGCCGCAATATGGCAAATCGTACTATGTTTGGCGGTTTGCAAAGCTTTCTGAAATCGATGGATCTTAATCAGCAGCATCTGGTTTACATGTATCAGCAAAATCGCCGTGTTGCCTATCAAATCGTAGGCGGTGTGCAATACGACACAAGTCATATTATATATTACCATGACTTTAGTGACGCTTCTATCTTTAATAGCTTCTTTAATCAGTTATGGAACGAAACCGATAGCAGCACCAATGTAGATTATTCTAACAAACCAGTTGCCGGGGATCGTGTTTTAATTCTATCTGTTGCGAAAAGTAATGATGATAATCACCGTTATCTTATCATATGCAAAATGATTGAAGATACCATTATATGACAAAACCGCCTGACCTCCCCACAAAAAACCAGGACGCCCTGCGGTGCAGGGCGTCCTGATCCTTTTATGCCGCGCGACGTCTCACCGCACCAGAAGGGCCATCACACCGGCCAGCACCGCGGCGATCACCGCCATGCCCACCGTGCCGAACAGCCACTTGCGCTTTTTGTCCTGCCCCGTGATGTAGGGCTTCATGTCCTCCGTGCCGGGGATCGTCCACGCCCTGGTGTGGCCCACCCACCAGTCGTCCACCAGAAATCGGTCGATCAGGTTCATCACCGACAGAATCACCAGAAGCTGCCAGAACCCCGGCCAGAAGCCCCGCGCGCCGTTGACGGCGTACACGCACACCAGCACATAGGCCACATACCCCGGCATGCAGATCAGCTTGAACAGCTTGCTGTTCCGCTTGATTCGCTCGTGGGTGGTCAGTCCCAGCGCCACGCACCGCGCCTGCACATCGTCGTGATAGAGATGCACCATCCCCACCGCGCCCTTCCGGATGCCGAAGGCGCACACCAGCACCAGCAGCACGCCAAGCCCCACGCCCTCCAACAACACTCGCCAGATCATACCGTTTTTCTCCTTTCGCCGTCTGCGTTTTTCAGTTAGCATTATCTAACCGTCAGGCCCGCGAAAGGCCGCCCTTACGGCAGCCTCCGCGATCATCTATCCGGCCATAGTATACTGACGCGCCGCGGTTTTGTCAAGGTGCTTCCGCGGAAAAAAGAGACAGGCGGCCGCCTGTCTCTTTCCCATTATCCGATGTTGATGTCCGCCACGGAGTAGATAGCGGCCTTGCCGCTCATCTTGATGCGCTCCCCCACCTGGGTGCAGTACAGGGTGCCGCCCCGGGGACTGGCCTGATAGGCCACCAACGTATCCTTGCCCAGAGTCCTGACCCAATAGGGCACGATGTGGCAATGGCCGGAGCCGCACACGGGATCCTCCGCCACGTTGCACTTGGGGGCAAAGCTGCGGGACACGCAGTCGTTTTCGCCGCTGCCGGGCGCGGTGGCGTGCAGCAGCAGGCCGTCCAGCGCCCGCACCTTCTCCTGATCCACCACCATGTTCCGCACCGTCACCTCGTCGTCAAACACGCACAGCAGGTCGCGGCCCATATAGGCGGCCTTCGGCATGGCGCCGTTCATGGCGTCGGCCATGGCCTGGGTCACCGGCACGCTTTTCATCTCGTAGGCGGGGAAATCCATCTCGTACAGTTCCCCCTTCCGCACCACCGTCAGGTCGCCGGACAGGGTAGTAAAGGTGATCTCCGTCAGCTCCGGCGCCACATAGGTCATGATGGCGCAGGCGGTGCCCAGCGTGGCGTGGCCGCACAGGTCGATCTCGCCGCCGGGGGTAAACCACCGCAGGTGGTACTTCTCCCCCTCCTTCACGGCAAAGGCCGTCTCGGACAGGTTGTTCTCGCGGGTGATGGCCATCATGGTGGCCTCGTCCAGCCACTTGTCCATCACGCATACGGCGGCGGGATTGCCCGCGAATACATGGTCGGTAAAGGCGTCCACAACATACTGGCGCATAGGAAGCTCACTCCTTGTTTTTATTTGGATGGCCCCAGTATAGCACACTCCCCCGCCGCCCGCAACCGTCTTTTTCACCGTCCCGGCCGCAAAAAACGGACTGCAAAACAGCCGTTTTGCAGTCCTTTTCAGGGAAATCATTGCTCTGAATACCGGGCCAGGAAGTGGCGGGTGCGCTCCTGCTGGGGATTGTCGATGACCTCACGGGCCGGCCCCTGCTCCACGATGACGCCGCCGTCCATGAAGATCACCTGATCCGCCACATCGCGGGCGAAGGCCATCTCATGGGTGACGATGATCATGGTGGTGTGCTGCTGGGCGAGGCCCCGGATGACCTTCAGCACCTCGCCGGTCAGCTCCGGGTCAAGGGCGGAGGTGGGCTCGTCGAAGCACAGGATGTCCGGCTTCATGGCCAGCGCCCGGGCGATGGCCACCCGCTGCTGCTGTCCGCCGGAGAGCTGGTGGGGATAGTTCTCCATCCGGTCGGCCAGGCCCATCTTCTCCAGCAGTGCCTTTCCCTCGGCCAGAATGGCGGCCTCGCTCTCGCCGGTCTTTTCCGTTTTCGCCATCAGCTTCCGGGCCAGCACCACGTTCTCCAGCGCCGTATACTGGGGGAACAGGTTGAAGCTCTGGAACACCAGGCCGAAGTGCAGCCGCTTCTTGCGGATGTCCGCCTCACGGCG
>CAKTZN010000062.1 GCA_934635545.1 uncultured Oscillospiraceae bacterium
TCCTTGGGCCGCCCCGGCAGGTTCAGCTTGCCCACGCCCATGCCGATGGCGCCGGAGGACACCAGAATGATCTCGTGTCCCGCGTTTTTCAGATCACTGAGCACCTTGCACAGCTTTTCCATCCGCTGGATATTCAGCCGCCCCGTGGCATGGGCCAGGGTGGACGTGCCGACTTTTACGGTAATGCGCATGATATCCCTCCTTCGGGATGTTGATATTTCAGCTTGTCAAAAAAGGGCATAGCCCTTTTTTGACAAATAAAGAAATCGCTCCGACCCGTGTTTTTCCTACTGGAGTGCGGCAAAAATTAAGACGGATGCTACGGCGGCATAGCCGCCGAGATCGGAGACTAAAAACATGCCACCGGCATGTTTTCTTAACGCCCCGACGCGTCAAAAAATGATCCGATTTATTCGCCGCCATTGCGGGCGGCGAATTCTGCGAAGCTTTTTCGATAGACTGATTTGCCCTTATTATAGCGCCTTGTCCGCCGTTTTGCACGTCTTTTTTCCGCTAAAAAGTGCCGTCAGAAGAAAAATCGGCACACCCCCAGCGCCAGCAGGGCGGAAACCACCGCCTGAAGCGCCTTGGCCAGCAGATACCGCCGCAGGGAGAGCCCCGTATCCTCCAGCACCGCCGCCGTCTGGCAGTGGACCGACACGCCGCCCCAGCCCAGCAGCGCCGCCGCCATGCAGAAGCCAGCAGCGTCATTTTTCAGCGACGTGATGCCGCCGGTCAGCTCCAATAACCCCAGTACCACCGGCGGCACGTTGGGCCACGCCTGCCGGATCAGGGCCATGACCGCTAGAAAGAAAATGACGAAACCGCATATGTTGATCATAGAAAACGCGGCATTTCGCGTAACGTCCACAAAAACAGCGGGCAGAAACGGTGCATTACCGCCCTCTATTGGTACATTAACGGGCTTTATTGGTGCAATAAACCGCCCTTTTGTACCGGCGCTGCCCCCGCTCCGGCTTTCACCGAACGAACCCAGCAGCCACCCGGCCAGCACCGCCGCCGTCACATGGATGCCGTACAGCGCCCACCCGATCCGCTGACTGCCGAACACTCCCGCCCCGGCGATGGAGAGGATGAAGGAGGGCCCGGCGTTGTTGCAGTAGGTCAGCAGCGTCTCCGCCCGCTCTTTGGAGATGCCGTCGGAGCGGTACAGCTCACCCACGGTGCGGCCGCCTACGGGATAGCCGCCCACGATGCCCAGCAGGAACACGGCAGCGCTCTGGGGGATGCCCAACTGCCGCAGAAAGGCGAAAAAGCCGCAGGCCACGGCAAAGGACACCGTCACGAAGAAGGGGAACAGGGACGGGATCACCGACCGGCCGCACAGCAGAAGCCCCTGCCGCACCGCCTGTCCCACCACGCCGTTCTGCCACAGCAGCACCGCCATCAGCCCCAGCAGGAGCAGGGACAGCGCCGCCTTTTTCAAAAGCTCTCTCATGGCCTCACCTCCCCCACAGCCTATGCATGGGGAGGGCCTGTCATGCCGGACAGGCAAGTTTTGCCCCGGCGGCGCATAGACATCCACAGAGGTGACGGGAATGGGAGAGAAGCTGCGCAAGCGCCTGACGCAAAAGAGCCTGGAGGCCGCCGACCGGCTGGATCTGCCCCAGGTGCTGGCCCCGGACATCCCCCGGATGGAGCTGGTGGGGAACCGGGCCTTTTATATGGATCGCCACCGGGGCGTGCTGGGGTACTCCACAGAGACGGTGGATATCAACGGCGGGTCGGTGGTGGTGCGGATCACCGGGCGGGGTCTGCAGCTACAGGCCATGACCGACCAGGAGCTGCGGATCGACGGGATCATTGAAAAAATCGAGCTGGTGGAGTAAAGATGTACGCAAAAGTATGGAATTATCTGCGGGGCGCTGTCCGCTTCCGGTGCCAGAGCCTGGCGCCGGAGCGGGTGCTGAACCTGTGCGCCGTCCACGAGATCCCCTTCTGGGATGTGAAATGGGAGACGCCGGAGCAGTTCACCCTGTACACCACCCGGGAGGGGGCGCTGCGGCTGGAGGAGGCCGCGGCGGAGTGCGGCGCGGTGCTGCGGCGGCTGGAGGAGCGGGGCGCGCCGGCGGCCCTGGGGCGGATGCGGCGGCGGTATGTGCTGTGGTGCGCGCTGGGGCTGCTGCTGGCGCTGTACGGGTACGGCAGCCTGTTCATCTGGGACTTTCAGGTGACGGGCAACGACACTGTGCCCACGGAGAAAATTCTGCGGGCGCTGGAGCACAACGGCGTGGCCATCGGCACCCGGTCACTGAGTTTTGATCAGGAGGAGCTGCGGAACCATGTGCTGCTGGAGCTGGGGGATATCTCGTGGCTGTCGGTAAACGTGAAGGGCTGCACGGCCCATGTGCAGGTGGTGGAGCGGAGGAGGCCGCCGGAAATCGCGGACAGGAGCCGCCCGGCCAACGTGGTGGCGGCCCGGGATGGTCTGGTGACGAAGATCGAGGCGCTGGACGGCAAGGCGCTGGTGGCGGCGGGCACGGTGGTGACCCGTGGGCAGCTTCTCATCTCCGGCGTGTCGGACTCCCCCTCGGATGGGGTGCGGTTCATGCGGGGCAGCGGGCGGGTCTACGCCCGGACGTGGTATACACTGTCGGTGCTGGTGCCGCTGACGGCGGCGGAAAAGACCGGCGAGGGGGAGACGGCCCGCCGCGTGGCGCTGGATGTGGGAAAACAGCGGATAAAAATCTACGGAAAGGGTAGCATGTTGGGGGTCGGTTGTGATAAAATAACGATGTATCATCCGGTAACGCTGCCCTTTGGCCTGCGGCTGCCCCTGACGCTGGTGGTGGAGGAGACCACCACCCGGGACATGGCGGCGGTGGAGCGCACCGAGGCTCAGGCAAAGGCGGAGGGCCAGGCGCAGCTTCTGCGGCAGTTGGAGACAATGCTGACGGAGGGCGGCACGGTGGTGCGCACGGAGTTCTCCACGGCGCGGCAGACGGATGGCCTGCTGGTGACGCTGACGGCGGAGTGTGCCGAGGAGATCGGCGTCAGTGTGGAGGTTGAAGTGGAGTAAGTTTTTCGCGCTGTAAGCGCGGAAGGTGTTTCGTCCCTGCGGGGACGAGGTACTTTTGGCCGCTGTCCCAAAAGTACCCAAAAGGACAGCTTAAACCTGCGGTTTAAGAATCCGCGCACGCTATGCCGTGTACGCATTTGCTGCCTTTTACCACGCGTTCGCAGAACACGGCTATTATCGCTGCGTATGACGAATCAACTTTCTTCTTGCGCCGCTGCCGCTCACAGTTGCGACGGTAGTCGCTGAAGCGTTGTTTGGCGCAGGCATCAGCGGCAGCGGCGCAGAAGCAGAGACGATCCTTTTGACGATACGAAAAAAGAAAAGCCTATGTGAACGTGTGGTACGCAATCACAAGTTCGCACAGAATATAGCGCGCCGGGAGGTGAAGGAACCGGAGGTTCCTTCCGGTGCTTTTGCCTACTTTTGTCACTGTAGACAAAAGTAGGTCGCGCCGGGGCGCGAAACACCCCCAACCACAATTTCCCTTTCAGAAAGAAGGCTATCATATGGAACAACGAATCGGCATTGAACGCATGGAGGAGGCCATCAACCTGTTTGGCTCCTTCGATGAGAATATCCGCCTGCTGGAGACGGAATTCCAGGTGCAGGTGGTGAACCGGGGCGGCGAGATCGTCATCTCCGGCGAACCGGAGAACGTCATGTTGGCGGAAAAGGCTGTGCAGGCCCTGCTGACCCTCAGCGCCAAGGGCGAGGCCATCAACCAGCAGCATGTCCGCTATGTCATCGGCCTGTGCCGCAGCGGCCAGTCGGAGCGCATCAGCGAGCTGACCCAGGACGTGATCTGCATCACCAGCAAGGGACGGCCCGTGAAGCCCAAGACCATCGGCCAGAAGCAGTATGTGGACTCGGTGCTGCACAACACCGTTACCATCGGCGTGGGCCCCGCCGGTACCGGCAAGACGTATCTGGCGGTGGCGGCGGCCGTGGCCGCCTTCCGGGACAAGCAGGTGAACCGCATCGTGCTGACCCGGCCCGCCGTGGAGGCGGGTGAGCGGCTGGGCTTCCTGCCCGGCGACCTGCAATCCAAGGTTGATCCCTATCTGCGGCCATTGTATGACGCTCTGTTCGACATGCTGGGCGCGGAAACGTACCAGAAGTATCTGGAGCGGGGCAACATCGAGGTGGCGCCCCTGGCCTACATGCGCGGCCGGACGCTGGACGACAGCTTCATCATTCTGGACGAGGCACAGAACACCAGCCGGGAACAGATGAAGATGTTTTTGACCCGTATGGGCTTCGGCTCCAAGGTGGTCATCACCGGCGACATCACCCAGATCGACCTGCCCAACGACAAGGTCAGCGGCCTGAAGGAGGCCATGAAGGTGCTGCGGGACGTGGAAGGCGTGGGCATCTGCCAGTTGACCCAGGAGGACGTGGTGCGCCACGTCATGGTGCAGCGGATCATCGAGGCCTACGCCCGGTATGAGGACAGGAGGAAGAAATAATGGCGAAGCGGCATTACATCCCCGTCACCGCCGATGTGCCGGGGGTAAGCGACGAGAAGAAGGCGCTGATCCGCCGGGTCATCCGCACGGCGCTTTCCATGCAGGGGGTGGACTTCCCCTGCGAGGTGGACGTGCTGGTGACCGACGACGCGGGCATCCATCAGATCAATTTGGACATGCGGCAGGTGGATCGGCCCACCGACGTGCTGAGCTTTCCGGAGTTTGAGCTGACGCCAGGTGAGCTGCCCGGTCAGGAGGACGCCGACCCCGGCACGGGGCTGGTGCCCCTGGGCGACATGGTGCTGTCCATGGAGCGGGTACAGGCCCAGGCCAAGGAGTACGGCCACTCCAACCGCCGGGAGCTGGCGTACCTGGTGGTACACTCGGTGCTGCATCTGCTGGGCTATGACCATCTGGACGAAGGCCCCATGAAGGCTCAGATGCGGGAGCGGGAAGAGGTTATTATGGCGGAATTGGGGCTGGAGCGGTAGAAGGTGTTTCGCGCTTCCGAGCGCGAGTCACTTTTGGCCGCTGTTCCAAAAGTGACCAAAAGAACAGCTTAAACCTGCGGTTTAAGAATCCGCCCACGCTGTTTCCTGTCTATATTTGATGCTCTTTACCACGCGTTCGCAGGACATGGTTATTATCGCTATGTATGACGAATCGACTTCCCTCTTGCGCCGCTGCCGCTCATCTTTTCAACGGTAGAACCGACAGCGTTGTTCGACGTAGGCATCAGCGGCAGCGGCGCTGATGATGAGACGATTCGATGACAGCACGGCAACGGAAATTTTGCGTGAACGTGTGGTATAGGGTCACAAATTTAAAAATGTTATAGCGCGCCGGGAGGTGAAGGAACCGGAGGTTCCTTCTGGCGCTTTTGCCTACTTTTGCCGCTATTGGCAAAAGTAGGTCGCTCCGGAGAGCGAAACTCTCCAAAACATTGCTCAAACAAAAGAAAGTTGAGGATCACCTGAATGAACATTACAAAGACCGCGATGATCACCGTGTGCGGACGGCCCAATGTGGGCAAGTCCAGCCTGACCAACGCCCTTGTGGGCGAGAAGATTGCCATCGTATCCAAGAAGCCCCAGACCACACGCAACCGGATCTACGGCGTGGTGAACCGGGGCGACACCCAGTTCGTGCTGCTGGATACGCCGGGCCTGCACAAGCCCCGCAGCCGCCTGGGCGACTATATGGTGAAGGTGGTGCGGGAAAGTCTCAGCGCCGTGGAGTGCGCGCTGCTGCTGGTGGAGCCTATCGCCCATGTGGGTGAGCCGGAGCGCATCCTGCTGCGGCGTATCGAGGAGGAGAAGCTGCCCGTGGTGCTGTGCATCAACAAGGTGGACACCGTGGAGAAGAAGGACGACCTGCTGGCGGTGATCGCCGCGTACAACGAGGTGTACAGCGGCTTTGACGCCATTATCCCCATCTCCGCACGCACCGGCGACGGCCTGGACGAGCTGCTGGCGCAGCTACAGAACTATGCCCAGGAGGGGCCGCAGCTCTTCCCTGACGGCATGACCACCGACCAGCCCGACGCGCAGGTGTGCGCCGAGATCCTGCGGGAGAAGATGCTGCAGTGCCTGGACAAGGAGATCCCCCACGGCACGGCGGTGGAGGTGACCCGGTTCACCGAGCGGGACAGCGGGATTATCGATCTGGATGTGACCATCTACTGCGAGAAGGCCAGCCACAAGGGCATCATCATCGGCAAGCACGGCGACATGATGAAGCGCATCAGCACCCTGGCCCGGCAGGATATCGAGAAATTCATGGGCACCAAGGTGTATCTGGAGACCTGGGTGAAGGTAAAGGAAAACTGGCGGGATAATGTGAATTTCATCAGAAGCCAGGGCTTCAACGAGGAGTAAGCTGCGGGAAGCACGGGGGTTCGGCCAGTTTTCCTGCGAACGGGAGTGAGCCGCCGCTTGCGGTGTGAATTCGAAGAATTCTGCAAGGCGGAATTCATTTCCGCCGTTAAGCGATCAAATCGGGGTCCCCACTCTGTCGGAGACAGTGTGGGGCAAACTGGCGGGATAACGTGAACTTCATTCTCTCTCAGGGCTTCAACGAGGAGTAAATTACCAGACATGGAACCGTCGCTGCGGCACATGCTAGGCATGAGGTGATGGACGGTGGACTACTGGGCACTGTTCTGGGACACCGGCGCGCCGGAGGCGTGGCTGATGGCCAGAAGTACGGAGGACGGGACGTGGACAACGGAACATTCGTGACCGCGGGCCTTGTCCTGCGGGAGACGGAGACCAAGGAATCGGACAAGATACTGACGGTGCTGACGCCGGAGCTGGGACGCATCGGCGTCATTGCCAAGGGGGCGCGGAGCCGCCGCAGCAAGTACACCGCCGCGTGCCAGCTATTGGCCTATGACGAGATGACGCTGCGGCACAAGGGCGAGTGGTACTATCTGGCGGAAGCCAACACCATCGAGCTGTTTGACGGCGTGCGGCAGGACATTGAGCGGCTGGCGCTGGCGGCCTATTTCGCCGAGCTGACGGAGGCGGTATGTCAGGACGCCATGGCGGCGGCGGAGATCCTGCCGCTGCTGCTGAACGCGCTGTTCGCCCTGGGGACGCTGGGCAAGGCGCCGCGGCTGGTGAAAACCGCCTTTGTGTGGCGGCTGATGGAGGCGGCGGGCTTTGCGCCGCTGGTGGACGGCTGCGCCGTCTGCGGCCGGGAGATGCCGGAGGCGCCCATGCTGGACGTGATGCAGGGGGTGCTGCGGTGCGGCGGATGCCGTCTGAGCGGCGGTGGGTTGAGCCTGCCCCTGACAGAGGGCGCCGTGCAGGCGCTGCGGTACATCCTTTACTGCCCACCCAAGAAGCTGTACGGCTTCACGCTGGGCGCGCGGGACATGCGGATGCTGGATCGGGCGGGGGAGGCCTTCTGCGCGGTGCAGTTGGAGCGTGGCTTCCGGACGCTGGACTACTACAAAGCGTTCTTGCCGGTGGAAGAGGAATAGAATTATTCCGCGTCTTCGGACGCGGGACACTTTTGGCCACGGCCCCAAAAGTGTCCAAAAGGGCCGCTTAAACCTGCGGTTTAAGAATCCGCGCACGCTGTTCTTTTTGCGAATTTGCGGCCTTTTACCACGCGTTCACGGAACATGGTCGTTATCGTGCTGTATGACGTATCGTCTGTCCTTCCTGCGCCGCTGCCGCTTATGCGCATCAACGGTGGGAAATGGATCGTTGTTCGGCGGGGCGATGAGGGCATCGCCCCCTACAAAGTTTTACCGTACGTTTTCGTAGGGGCCGATGCCCTCATCGGCCCGTGCGATAGACGCAGGAATCTCTTCTCCGCGCCAGCCAGCGGCAGCGGCGCAGGAGCAGAGACGATTCAATGACGGAACGGAAAAGAGAGAATTCCCGCGAACGTGCGGCAGGCAGTTACCATTCTGTACAGCGCATAGCGCGCAAGGAAGTGAAGAAACCATTGGTTTCTTCCGGTTCTTTTGGGGAGCGATCCGAGCGCCGCCGGTGGCGGATACAGCGAGGTGAGCGAGTGGCAGCGGTCAAAATTTCGGCGGCTTAAACGCCGCAGCGAAATTTTGGGCACCGCAACAGGACACTTTTCCAACTGCTGGGAAAAGTAGCCCGCCGGAGGCCGTCCTCCCGCCAGAGCGCGAAATTCCCCAAACGGCGGGCCGATGTGGGCATCGGCCCCTACGGGCGAGGACAAGAAGCCGATGCACCACCGTGCGGCGGGCGGAGACAAGAGCCTGATGCGCCATTGGGCGGGCGGACAGGGTCGTCCGCCCCTACGGATGGGGACAAGGAGTCGGTGCGGAACCGTGCGGCGGGCGGGGTAGAACCCCGCCCCTACGAAGGTTTTACCAAACCGACCGTAACGCCGCAGGAAATATTACGTTTACCGACAAAAGAGGTATTGATCAAGGATACAACATTATGAGTGAATTATTTGAAAAATCCATACGGACGCTGGAGCTTCCGGCGGTATTGGAGATGCTGTCGGCCAGAGCCGTCAGCGAGGCGGCCCGGGAAAAGAGCCGCCACATCATGCCCGCCACCGACCGGCAGGAGGTGCTGCGGCTGCTGGACGAGACCGACGCCGCCAGAGAGCGGCTGGGACTGTACGGCTCCCCCAGCTTTTCCGGGGTGAAGGATGTGTCCGAGCCGCTGGCCCGGGCTGACCGGGGCGGCATGCTGAACACCCGTGAGCTGCTGAACATTGCGGGACTGCTGACGGCGGCCCGGCGGGTCTATGAGTACGACGCCGAGCGCAAGGGCGAGGCCACGGCCATCGACCGCTTTTTCAGCGCCCTGCATACCAACAAATATCTTGAGGATCGCATTCACGGTGCCATTCTGGACGAGGAGACCATCGCCGACACCGCCAGCGCCGAGCTGCTGGACATCCGGCGGAAAATGCGCATCGCCGCCAGCAAGGGACGGCAGATCCTGCAGAAGATCATCTCCTCCCCCTCCTACGCCAAGGTGCTGCAGGAGGCGCTGATCACCCAGCGGGACGGGCGGTTCGTGGTGCCGGTAAAGGCGGAGTGCAAGGGCAGTCTGCCGGGACTGGTACACGACATCTCCTCCTCCGGTGCCACGCTGTTCGTGGAGCCCATGGGCGTGGTGCAGGCCAACAACGAGCTGAAGGAGATGGAGGCCCGGGAGGAAAAGGAGATCGAGCGCATCCTGCGGGAGCTATCCGCCCAGTGCGCCGACGCCATGGAGTACATCCTTCTGGACTATGACATGCTGGTGCATCTGGACATGATCTTTGCCCGGGCACAGCTCAGCTATACCATGAACGCCAGCCGCCCGGAGGTGGTGCGCAAGGGCGCGATCTCGCTGAAACGGGCGCGGCACCCCCTGCTGGATCAGGCCAAGGCCGTGCCGGTGACGGTGGAGCTGGGCGGCGACTATGACACGCTGGTGATCACCGGCCCCAACACCGGCGGCAAGACGGTGACGCTGAAAACCCTGGGGCTTTTATGCCTGATGGCCCAGTGCGGCTTGCACATTCCCGCCGACAGCGGGTCGACGGTGCGGGTGTTTGACCGGATTCTGGCGGATGTAGGCGACGAGCAGTCCATCGAGCAGAGCCTGTCCACCTTCTCCGCCCACATGTCCAACACGGTGGAAATTCTGCGGCAGGCGGACGACGACAGCCTGATTTTGTTCGACGAGCTGGGCGCGGGCACCGACCCGGTGGAGGGTGCGGCGCTGGCCATCGCCATTATCCAGCACGCCCGGTCAAAGGGCGCGCTGATCGCCGCCACCACCCACTACGCGGAGCTGAAAACCTTCGCCATGACCACGGCGGGGGTGGAGAACGCCAGCTGCGAGTTCGACGTGCAGACGCTGCGGCCCACCTACCGGCTGCTGGTGGGCATCCCCGGCAAGTCCAACGCCTTTGCCATCTCCCGGCGGCTGGGACTGGATGAGAGCGTTATCGCCGACGCCAAGGCCCAGATGGACAGCGAGTCGGTACGGTTCGAGGACGTGCTGGCCCAGTTGGAGGAGAAGCGGCAGCGGCTGGAAAAGGCCCAGACCGAGGCCAACCGCCTGTGGCAGCAGCGGGAGGAGGACGCCCGCAAGGCCCGGATCTTCCGGGAGCAGATGGAGAAGGCCAAGGAGAACGCCCGGGCCAAGGGCGAGGCCGAGGCCAAGCGCATCGTGCGGGAGGCCCAGCAGAAAACCGAGGAGATCTTCGCCCAGTTGGATGAGCTGCGGAAGCAGCAGACCCGGGCAGCCAACTTCCAGCAGATGAACGATGCCAAGGCGGCCATCCGCCACGACCTGAAGGAGGCGGAGGCGGTGCTCCACAG
>CAKTZN010000063.1 GCA_934635545.1 uncultured Oscillospiraceae bacterium
GGATGATATATCGCTCTTTGGCAAGGCTCATCGCCGTGAACGGTACGATGATGTTCTTGGTGCAGCTATCCACCGTGCGGCCACACACGCCGAAGCGCTGACCGCTGAAATTCTCCATCGCCCAGCGGACAAACGCCCACATCATGATGGAAGTCTTGCCGGAACGCACGGCGCCGTCACAAATCAGCGCGTCATAGTTTGTGTATGGAAAAGCCAGTATCTTGGCCTGCTTTCTGCTAATCATCGCCTTGCAAGCCCTCCGCCAACTCCCGCAGGCTTTGACTAAGTGCGTCATCCTTTGCAGTATCCGCAGGAGCGCCGCCAATCATCGCCCACTTGTCAATCAGCGTCCCCATCGCCGTTGTGATCTGGCTAAGACTTGCTTCCGCCAGTTTGTCATCGTCGTTAAGCATTTCCAGCCCCTTGCCGATAAACGAGCACACCTGTTCTTTGTGCGCGTCCATATATGCCAAAATGTCCGCAGCAACCTCATCCTTTTTTTGTGCGGCTTTTTGCTCGAAATCGTCGCTTGCTTCAACGACGCGCTTTACAGTGGATGGATTTACTTTGTTTTTTCTCGCAGTGGCACGATAGCTGCCGCTTTCTAGATAATCCGCCAGTATTTTCTTTTTCTGCCGGTCTGTCAGACGCGCAGCCATTTCACCACCTCATTCTTCCGCGTCAACCACGCCGTAGCAATACTCATACCACATCAACGGCGTTTCTTTTTGCCGTTCTGCGTAGAGTGTGTCAAACATCTTGACAATATCTTCGATAGTATCGCCATACTCTTTATGCAAATGGGCTTTGAATTTCGTAATAAGCCGCATATTGATTTTCATGAGCCTATCCATTTCGTCGGCGGAATACGTTATCTTGTTGATAATGTCCTTGTGGTCGTCGTTCATTCTCCGTCTCCCTCTTACATATCGCTATCTACCTGTATCAGGTCGTGGCTGCCGTCTCCAACATAGAACCGCGCTGTCTTACCCTTTACGGTGCAGGTGCATATACCGTACTGCTTGGTCATAATCTCTGCCGCCACGTCGGGCGGAACACAGGTGATCCGGTAGCAGACAAACGTCCGCGCGTATTCCTTCCCTTTGATATCTCGGTAGCAATCATGCAGACAGTATTTTACCAGCAAAGCCTTGATGTGCCGATCCAGCTCATGAATGTAGACGTCAAACACGCCGTCTGGCATTTCGCCCTTTTGCATGGTTATGTTGCAATACATGTCATTCTCCCAAAGTCTCGCTGATCGTGTCAGCGTTCGACTTGATAATGTCCATCACGATATCGGACTGGATATTATGTGCAAACACAGCCTTATCCGTCGCGTCTGCGTTATAATATCCAGTAAATACCGTGCCGTCCGCCTTTGTCGCGGCGAAACAGATACAGCAAGGGTCAATCCCAGCGATAGTTGCTATGCTTTCTTCAAGCCATTTGGCGTATGGCTGCTTTGTGATATCGTCCATGCTATTCTCCTCTTTGTTCGGCTTCCCGCTTAGATTGTCACACGCTACCGGCAACTACGCTCCGAAAAGTCGCAGCCCCTATTCCGTCTGGTCAAACCGGTCTTGACGCATCAAGACAAGCGCAGTTTTCAGCGGGCATTGTCGTTTCCATGTGAGCCATGCCGCACGGTCTCACATTGTCCGGGCGCTACCCGGCTTCTGGTGCAGCATTGCAGTCCTGCCCTGCTTTAGCGCTTCAAGAAAAGTCCCTGTCACTCGCTGTGGTCTCCTCTTGCGAGGCACCTATGCTGCGTATGGTGCGTTTTCTTTTGGCTCTCGCCTATCCGCCTTGAGGAATACGCACAACCCTTCGGAACTCCACGGTAAACGCATGGCGGAACGCCTACCGCTTCAATGTTCTGGCACACTTCCGGACGGGACGCTATGCCACTTGTCCCCAGTGGTGCCGCACCGTTTTTTTCGTCGCGGATTCCGTCTATACAGGCTCCGCATTGCCCAGCCGTTTTCTAAGTGTCGGCACACTATTTGCCGGATGGGAGGTGCGACCTCTCGCCCCGGATCGTGGGGTAGCTCACGCAGTCCGGCAGATACCCGTCATATACCGCTGGCGGGTAAGCGGTTGAAAGGAAAACAATACCGTGAAAGCCAGTATGGCGGCATTGGCAGGGCTTGAACCTGCACGTCCCTCCAGGCTCGGCGCTCTACCATTGAGCTACAATGCCGTGTGTGCCCGCCGCCGTGCAACGACGGGCCACAGAAAGGAGAATGAAAAATGAATGCAAGCAAGATGATGAATAGGAGGTGTCATAAGGCTACACGTCCTCATAACTATTGTACCACACTTTTTGCAATGTTTATAGTGCAAAAACGCGGATTTTCCAAAGTAGTTATTCTAATTAAACCCTTTTCGCACTTCTTCAAAGTACTTCACATCTCCAATGCTGCAAACATATATCTGCCCTTCGTGATATTCGCTGTGCCCGGCGATATTGGGATTGTAGAACACCGTCGCATTACCGATATCGGTAAATGTCTCGCCGTATACAAACACCTCGCAAAAGGCGTTTAATGCCGACTCAGACACCCAGTTTGCCGGGGTAGTATACTGATACTCCCTGCATACGTCCTCCGGCGTGTAGCGGTTCCTGTGCCGATTGCATGCGTTAAACAGGGCTTGTACAATGCCACGGCACTGGTCGGCATCGTTTCCCGCTTCTGCCGTGACAATCTGAAGCACCTTCGACACATCGTAGCCGAAGGTCTCAAACTCCCGGTCTGTGCCGATGGCGGCAATCACCGCCTCCGCGCTTTTCTCCGCTTCGTCCAGGGATTCGTATGCTTCTTCGTGCGGGCCGCCCTCGATCACCAGGATCGTGTGTTCCTTGCGTTCCGGCCCTTTCTCAGAAAAGCCGGTCAGCACCACAAGCGCCGCCGCCAGTATCAGCAGCACCCACGCAGCGGCAATAATGCGGTCATTTGTCGTTGGTTTCATTTGTTTTATGACGCTATTCCTCCTTGCAATTTCTTCTGCAGTCAGCGTTCAATTGCCCGCAATGTATGTGACAGGCCCTTCGCATCTGGTACGACATGCTACACACTCGCAGCGATTGCGGTTGCTCGTTGTATTCTGACGGAACGGACAAAGCTGGTTAAAACAATCCATCACTCCGCATCCCGGATCTCGTCCTCGCCGAACTCCACGCCGTCATTGATACGCTCCAAAACGCTTTCCACAAAAGCCTCATCGGCACAGTCGTTCAGGGATCGGATAACGTCGTTGGCTAATTCCATGATGATTCGTTTGCTGCTCATCACTCCACCGCCTCATACGTTTTCTTGAAGATGTCCGCCTTGCAGGGGTAGAACTCCCCGTTCACGCCCCGGATGATGTAGTCGCCCTTTCCGCACCGCATGGTGCCCTCCAAGGTCTCAATGTCGATATACGTCTCGCTGTACGAAACCGGCTGTTCACCCAGAAATTCCAAGCACTCTTTCCAGTTCCGGCCCAAAAAGCGGATCGCCTGGATCTCCACCGGCTTCTTTCGATATGTTCTAATGGACATACTGCTCCTCCTGTTTTTCAAAATAGAACTTGACGGGATGTTCATTCTCCAACACCTCGCCATAGGCAATGCCTACCTTGTAGATGTAGTTTCCACGCAGCTTACGGGGGATTTCTTCAATGTACTGTCGGAACAGTGATAGCGGATTTGCCCGTTTGTAGTGGTTGCACATCCGGCAGGCTGGCATAAGATTGTCAAGGGTATCTGCCCCAGCGTCCTCAATCCCCCACGCCCTCAATGGTTGAAAATGGTCTACCTGCATATCCTTGTAGGCAATTTCTCGCCCACAGTATGCACAATGACCGTCGTACTTTTGGTAGACTGCTTCGCGCTTTGATTTACTTATAGACATCACTCCACCTCCTGCATCCAGAACTCGTGGCAACAGTCCCGGCATTGTGAACCATATTTTGCGCAGCCGCCATATTTGTTCCTGTGAGTAGCAGAGACTAAATATGGACAGACATCCAGACAACCGCTTTCGTCAATTTTTGCAGTCGGATATTGCTCCAGAAAAACACTCTGCCGTGTTTTGCGCGGGTGTGCGGCAGACCATTCCTCGGTATTCTTTACGATTTGCTCGGCATCCACGCCCCAAACTTCGCTCATAGTGCCGCACATCCGGTTCCGCTCCTCGATAAACTTAACCGCGTCCATTTTCTTCTCCTTTCAACGCCTTTTCTGCTTCCTCACGGGTGAGAAATACGGTTTTGCCTACCACCAAATCCCAACGCATTATCTGCGTCGTCGCCCAATCGCAGTCCAGCTCAACCCATAGTTTTGGGTTCGTATATCCGTTTATTTGAAACTTTCCAACGGTCTTTTCGTCGATTTCATTCCCAAATAGCGTGTAGACAGTCGATCTTACCTTGCACGGCAGCACCACCAATCGCCCCGCAGCTTCGGCCTCTATCAATTCACCGATTTTTCGGTGCAGCGGCCCCGTGGTGTCATGTGCCAGTTCTTCAACCTGCTCCGGTGTCAGACCGGTATCTTCATAGGCAGCGAGGCTCAAAAACCGCTCCTCCGGAATGTTCCGCGGATATCCGTTGCTGATCCGGTTCTTGTACTCCTTGCGCTGCGCGTCCGCCTCGCGCTTATTTGTCAGCCGTTCCATCGTTATCATCCTTTTCCCATCGTATTTTCATCTGTGCGGGATACAAATCAACCTCCGGACGTCGCTTTCCTGTCCACCGTAAGCCGCCAGCCTGTCCCACGCACTTCCAGCCACTGGCTTTCAGGCTTGTTCCACTCTCGCTGTCCAGTATGTAGGTCACAAGACGCTTGTACCCCACCGCCCGTGCCGCACGCCATGCGGCCGCATAGAGCATCGAGCAGGCATTGTGAGTACCGACCGTGCATAGGCGATTGACCTCCAGCGTCCAGCCGTCGTCAAGATGACGGGATACAGGCCGCCCCACAATGGCAACGCCCACGATATCTTTTCCGTCCGTACAGCCGATGGAGAACTTGTGCCCCACCACCGGCTTATGATGCCGGTGATGCTGCTCTACAAAGGCATTGGCCTCCTTGAGCGACACCGGACAGATATCAAGGCTCATTGTTTCGCCTCCTTGATCCGCCCCGCCAGCCGTTCCAGCTTGTACCGGCGGAATGTCTCCACCTGTCCCGCACAGTCGAACAGCATCACCATCTGCCGCAGCACGATCTCCACGTCGGCGATCTCCTCCGCAATGTGGGTGGTGTTCTCCTGCCCTCTGCTGTTTTTGCAAAGCTCCTTTGTCAGCTCGCTCATTTCTTCAATGGCCATCATCACCTGCGCCTGTGCGCCAAAGGCCTCCAGCGCCCTACGGCAAATTTCACCGCCATCCTTCTCCGCCAGATTAAACCGCAGACCCTCATTGGCCTGCCGCAGCGCTTCTATTTCCCGCTGCTGGTTCTCGATCAGGTCAGCGGCCCGTGCGGGAACAATGTTAAAGCAGACTGTGCCAACATTTAGGCCATCATCTGGGCCATCCAGCGGGCACCCGGTGCACGTTGTTTTCGCATTTGAGCAAATCCGCAGCGCCGTCACAATTTCCTCTCGTGTCATGTTCTCACTCCTTTCAACCTGTAAAATCTTCAAAGCTACATGACGCAAACGCCGCCCGCATATTCACCCAGCGGGCAAGGCGTTTCTGTTCGTCCGTCGGTTCCCCGCCGTCATAGTCCCGATAGGGCTGGGCAAACGGCTCCACACCCAGCTTTTTCAGCGCCAGCACCCGCCGGTGGGATTCTTCCACGTCCTGCACCAGCACATAGCACCAGAACCGCCACGAAGGGATACCGGCTTCTCGCAGATACGCCGCGGCCTGCTCGATCACCGGCAGCATAGCGGACGTGTCGCAGCTCATTCGCACGAACCTGACCCATTTCAGCCCCGCCAGCAGCTTTGCGGTCTGCGGCGTAATGAGCCGTGCGTCCAAGCCCTGATTAAAGTCCACCCGCACATTCTCGCGCCCCATGCGCTCGATCTGCTCTAAGCCGTGGTCGTGCGCCAACACATTGTTGTCCATGAAAACGATGTCCCTGCTGTCCGGGCGCTTGATCTCCTCCCATGTGGCCGCCGGTCGAATAAGCCCTTCTTTCTTCGGCACGATGCACCAAGGGCAGTTGCGGATACAGCCGCGTGTCAGAAATCCAATGGCCGTTTTCCACGACGGATACAGCGAGTAGTCTGGCCGCATTCGCTCCACTTCGTCCGGTAGAGCGCCGTAATCCTTGTAGCCTGTGCCGCCTGTAATAATCTCATCGGCATTGATGCAGGTATCCATATCAGGGGAAAACGTAAAAACCTTACTCATGTACACCCGGTCATAGTGCTTAAAGCCGTCCCACATTTCCACGCTATCACCGTTGGCTTTGTGGTAGGCAGACAACCGCATCAGCGCCAGATTGGGAAAATTATGACCGTCTACGTCGATCAATCCAATGTTCATGTCATTCCTCCCCAAACCATTTTTTCGTCACGGCGATGGGAAACGGCTCGATCTCGCTTGCCCACCGCGCCGTACCTTTACCGTGTATGCGCTCCCAGATCAGCGGGAAGCCCGCAATGCCATCAAACAAGCTACCCAGCGTTGCACCCTCCGGCAGATACCGCGCCATGCGCCGCAGCATCCAGTCCCAGAAGGGCAGGGCGATGGAGTTACCCAGTGCCTTGTACCGTGGGCTGTCCGCGTCCTTGTGCTTCTTGCCCTTTTCGTCTATCCACTCGCCGATGTCGGTCCAGTGGTCAGGGAAACCCTGCAGCCGTTCGCACTCCATCGGCGTCAACCGGCGCACCACCATGTTCTGGCGTACTGTGTTCTGCATATTCAGGCTTTTCCCACCGTTAGATTTGGCTTGTAGCGTTCCGTTTATCTCGCCGCCTTCGGTAAAATTCCGGCAATCTACGGCGATACACATCACCGCCTGAGCATCGTGCATGGTGTTCAGCGTCTGGCTGACCTCCTTTGTCATGGCTGCGCCCTCGTTCACCTGTCCGTTGCCTATGCCGTATGTAAGCGGTATCTGATTGCCGCCCGTGCCCATCCGCGCCTGTAATGCCGGTGACTGCTCCCCGCAGTCGCGTATCACATCGCAGGCGTGTGTCATGTCCAGTGCCACAGCCGGTGCAACAACAGCAATCCCGCCTTGATTTTTGCTGGGCGTTGGGTCTGTTGTGTCCAACGTTTTGGCCACATCCACCTCCCTGCATCCGCTGTGTGGGTTTTTGCTCTTCATACTGTTGCTTGACAAACTGTCAAAGCTGTATGCCGTAGGTGTAAATATCGTCTGGTCGTTGCCGCATCCCAGCGTTCCGCCGTCACAGCCCCCCCCTGATGCGGACTGCATAAGAAGCACCTGCTTCAGCAGCTTCGGCAAGTCCTTCCCCCGCCGCTCCGCTCTCCGCAATATCCCCTGGCAGGCTTTCGCTGTCAAATTGTATTTCGGATGCGGTGTCTCCTCCAAAATCTGCGACAACCGAGATACGACGGCGACGTTGGGGCACTCCCCAGTATTGCGCGTCGTGAGTTCGCCACACCACACTCCATCGTCCTCCCACTTCATCGTGGTACCCTCCCCAGGTAGGCCAGCCCTTTTCAGGCACTTCAATACCGGGGGCTTCCGGCTCGACGATTTTGATGATTTCTTCGAGCACGGCTGCGAAGTCTTTTCCTTTGTTGCTGCTAAAGGCGCCGACCACGTTTTCCCACACGAGATACCGAGGTCTGACCATGTTACCTGTCCGTCCATTCCTTTTGTCCGCCTCCCTCATTTCTTTTACAATGCGCACCTGCTCCATAAACAGGCCGCTTCGCGCTCCTGCCAAACCGGCGCGTTTTCCAGCGATGGATAAATCCTGGCACGGGCTGCCGCCGGTGATGCACCACACCGGCTCGATCTCCGCACCGTTTATTTTGCAGATGTCTCTCAAATGAACCATGTCTCAATCTCCAAACACCACGCCGCACTCGTCCTTCAGCACGTCCTTGATGTGCTTCCGCTTGATGCGGCCTTCGTTGATCTCCTGCGTGATCTTTTCCAGACACTCGTACAGGTACGCGATGCTCTGCGTGTCCCGGCTGTCCGCTGTCTCCTCTTGGACGTGCCAGCCGCATTTGTCCATCAGCACCATCGCCACCATGTCCATGTTCTCCCGTGTGCCTTGCAACTTGCCCCGCATAAAGATGTGGTCGTCCCTGCTCAAATGCTGCTTGCCCATGTGTCAATTCCCCCACAGTGATACTTGGTTTTCGTCCGGCAGTACAAGCATTTGCTCCTGCGCCTTCTGGCAGAAGTCCCGGCTAATCTCAAAGCCGTAGCCGCGCCGTCCTGTTTCCATACAAGCACGCAGCGTAGAACCACTTCCGGCGCATGGGTCAATGACCACATCACCGGGGTCTGTGAATATGCCAATTAACCGCTTCAGCAGCACAACAGGCTTTTGCGTGGGGTGAATCTTTGGAATGTCTTTCCCGTCGCGCCCCCACTCCTGCCAGTTGAAAACCATTCTTTTTTCTCCGTACATATCCGTGTTGCGGAACTTTGGCAGTTTGTTCCGGTACAGCACCACGGCAAACTCTGTCGCGCCGACAATACGCATATTCGCCTTTAGAACCTGCGCGGAATAATTCTTGATGAAAAACAGGGGATAGGAATTCATAAACCCGTATCGCTGGCCATAGTCGATGACCGTCTGCATCTGTTCAAAGGCGCAAAAGACAATCATAGCTGGTGCCTCGCCTGTTGTTCTCGGTTCTTTTTTCAAAAGGCGGGAGCAAAAGTGCATATACTCCGCAATCTTGAAATTCCCGTCTGAATTAAAAAACGCTTTCTTGGCAAGTCTGCTTTCTCCGTTGGCGTTGTCCCCTCCCTTGTACCACATAGGGTTGCTGGCGTAAGCATTTGCCCCGATATTGTAAGGAATATCGGCAATCACCAGCTGTGCTTTCGGAATGTTGTACTTCTTGAAGTTTTGAAAATTGTCATTGAATAGCTGAACTTGCTTTTTGCCCATCTCAATACCTCACTCCGATGTAGTCCAGCACCCGCGCATAACCAAGGCCGTCTTTCGTGGGCTTCCACAGCCCATCCGTGTCGAACGCGCCGCCGCCGATGCAGAACTGGTAGTGCTTCGGGTGCGTCAGTTTCATGCGTTCAAAGCGGTTGACGCCTTTTTCGAGATGCGCACCGAACGCGCAGAACATACAGCCCGTCCTCTGGCATCCCGTGCAGTGCAGATTGCAGTCGATCAGCGTCGCGCCGTAGTCGTTCTCGCCGTCGCTGGCTACGATGTCGCCGTACACGCTGGCGTAGGGGAGTTGGCGGCCTACGATGAAGCGAAGCACGTCCTGCTCCGTCCAGAAACTCATAGGCTTGCCCATCGGTCGCTTTCCCTCAAAGGCGTTGCAGCCGGTTTCGCGCCATTTTTGCATCCGCAGAAGACTTTCCTCCGCCATTGTTGCCGTCGTTGGCTTGACATCCGCTCGGTGCTCATAGCTCTTTGATGGGGACTTTTTCATAATCCCGCAGCACCTGTCGGAGATGAGAAACGGCGCCGTAAGTAAATACCCCCACTTTTCGCAGTTGTACATACTCTTGTCCCCATCAATGCGTAAGACTTCCCCACGCAATAGCTTCATACTGCGGCTCTCCGGTGATCGCCGCGCGGTTTCTATCCGGTGCGCCACATCTTTTCCTATGACGCTATACCCGTACTTCGTCACCACCTGCCGAATGTTCATTTTCGGACGTAGACGGTGGAGGTTGACGGTCACGCGGGGAAACTCCCTCCGCAGCCAGTCGGCGTACTCGTTCACGAACTTCTGAATTTCAGGGTATTCCAGCCCTGTGTTCACAAATGCCAAGTTCAGCTCCCACGGCGGTGTTCTGAAACTCGACAGGTACCGCGCCGCCAAATACGCCAAAACCGTGCTGTCCTTGCCGCCGGAGAAGCTGACATAGCACTGCCCGCCCCATGCGGTGTACCACTCGTCCAGCTTTTCGTAGGTCAGTATCTCCTTGTCCTGCACGTCCAACGCCATCAGTTTCTTCGCCGTCTCATTCGTCAGCGGCTGATTTATCGGCATCATCACTCGTCCTCCTCTTGGACGTGCCAGCCG
>CAKTZN010000064.1 GCA_934635545.1 uncultured Oscillospiraceae bacterium
GACTGCCAGAGCCTGATCCATCTGTGCTTCTCCGGCGAGTACACGGAGAAGGAGCTGATGAAGTTCGTCCGGGGCGCAGGCGGACTGAAGGCCCATCTGGGCACCAGCGACGCCCGTGAGGTGGAGCAGCGGATCGCCGCAGGCGACGAGAAGGCCAAGCTGGTGTACGACGCCATGCTGTACGGCGCGGCCAAGTCCCTGGGCGCGCTGGCGGCGGCAGCCGACGGACAGATCGACCGGATCATTCTCACCGGCGGCATCGCCCACTCGAAATATGTGGTGGACTATCTGACGAAGAAGCTGTCCTTCATCGCACCGGTGGAGGTCATGGCCGGTGAGTTCGAGATGGAGGCCCTGGCGGCGGGCGCGTGCCGCGTGCTGGCGGGCCAGGAACAGCCCCACCGTCTGGCGGAGCTGCTGTAAGCGCTGTGTGTTGAAAAAAATCTTCCCCCTTTGGGGAACCTTTTGCGGGAGAGATACGTCTAAGGAGTGTCATTCCAGAGAAAGGAAGCGATCATTATGAAAAAACTGCTTGTATTGGCGTTGGCCGCCTGCTGCGTGCTGGCGCTGGCCGCCTGCACCGACCGTGATCCCCAGCCGGACAGCAATCAGATCCCCAATCCGGTGCATGAGTGCACCGCCGAGGAGCTGACGGAGAAGACCGGCATCACCCTGAACGTGCCCATCACGGCGGTGGATGTGACGTACAGCTACATCGACGGCGGCAAGGAGCCGCTGGCTCAGGTGAGCTTCGTCTATCAGGGACAGACCTACACCTACCGGGGACAGAAGACCCAGACGGTGAAGGACATCTCCGGTATGTACTATGAGTGGACAAAGACCACCAACGATTCCGAGGATGTGCCCTATACCTGCTACTTCACCGACGAGGGGCAGGGCATGGCCCTGTGGCACACCGACGGCGTCAGCTATACGCTGGGCATGACGGAGAACGTCACGGAGGAGCTGCTGGTGACCATGTACGGCATCGTGACCGGCGAAGCGGAATAAGCGGAATAAGCAAAAAAAGAGACTGGCCTTGCCAGTCTCTTTTTTTGTGAGCAGGGGAGGGGGGTGAGCCTTCAATGCTACCGGGTAAAACGTTTTACAGACCCAGCAGCTTGGCCTTCAGCACGGCGCAGACAGTCTTGGCGTCGGTGATCTCGCCGTCCACGCACAGGCGGGCCAGTTCGTCCAGGGGCATCCGCTCCACCGCCAGGAATTCGTCCTCGTCCGGGTCGGTGGCCCCGTAGTGGAGATCCTGGGCCAGATAGAGGTACAGCACCTCGTCATAGCAGCCCGGCGAGGCGATGATCCGGCCCAGAGGCGTCCAGGATTCGGCCACGGCGCCGGTCTCCTCCCGCAGTTCGCGGCGGGCGGTGACGAAGGGCTCCTCGCCCGGCTCCCGCTTTCCGGCGGGGATCTCCAGCAGCGTGCGGCCGAAGGCGTAGCGGTATTGCCGCACCAGCAGCACGGTGCCGTCAGCCTCCAGGGCCAGGATGCCCACGCCGCCGGGATGCTCCACGATCTCGCGGGTGGAGGTGTGGCCGTTGGGCAGCAGCACCTTGTCCCGGCGGACATGGATGATGGCGCCGTCGTAGATTTTTTCGGTGGAAAGTGTTTTTTCAGTCAGATCCATGGGGGTCTCCTTTTGGGGGGGTTACGGTTGAGTGAAGAGAGAAAAGTGAAGAGTGAAGAGGTGAGGTATGCCGCCATCGGCGGCATGATCGGAATTCTTTTCGCCTTTCCCTGTGTGTGATTCCGTAGGGCGGGGTGACCACACCCCGCCGTGAATCACACGGTGGTTTCTTGTGGTCGGTTGTAGGGGCCGACGACCCTGTCGGCCCTATTGGCAGCCCGGTTGTTTATCGTTAGGGCGGATACCCCAAGGGTACTCGTTCCGCTGCGCTCCACAGCGCACATCGTCCGCCCCTACGGAAGCGGTGTACGATGGTGCCAACCGCCTTACACCCGGCGGTCGCGCTTCTGGCTGTCGTAGTGCTTTTGCAGCAGGGGGTAGACGAAGCGGTAGATCAGCTTGTTCTCCAGGTTCAGCATATAGATGGCGAAGGTCACCACGAAGCCGATCGCGCCCACGATCAGCAGCTTCCACAGCACCTTGCCCATGATTTTCAACGCTTTTTTCATTTGACGGTTCCTCCTTACCACGCCTCGCTGTCGTCAAAGTCCACCAGCGTGGCGTCCAGCGGCGTCTCATTCAGGACGACGGACATGTAATCGTTGACGCAGCGGCGCATATCCCGGCGGGAGATGGTGCGGCAGTCCTCCAGATCGTGCTCGACAAAGATGAAGTGGAAGCCCAGGTCACGGGCCTGCTCCTCCATCAGGGCGTGGACGCCGTTCATGCCCTTGCAGGCCACGTTGTCGTTGAACAGCACCATGTCGCAGTGGAAATTCCGGGCCCAGTCCCACACGGCGTTCACGTTGTCCCAGCCGCCCACGGCGTGGTGGCGCATGACGCCCTTTTCCGAGAACAGGGCCAGGTCGTCCATGGCCTGCTCGGGGTCGGTGGTGGAGATCATGTTGTGGCCCATGGTGGAGTCCATGTTCAGCACGATGTTGATGCCCCAGCAGTTCTGGGTCCAGGTGGGGAAGTCGGTATAGTACACGGCGGAGGGACCCCACAGGAAGGCCCGGTGGCGGGTGGTGCCGCCGAAGGGCTCATAGCGGCGCTCATAGGCCTGCTGCATCAGCTTCAGCACCTTGCGGTCGTTCCTGGTGAACTGATCCTCCTGGCCGTTGACGCTGGCCCAGGAGTACAGGCGGTACAGCGTCTCGGCGATGCCGCACAGGGCGGAGTAGGGGGTCTTGAAGATGTCCCACTTCTCCAGCTCGATGGTGTTCTGCTCGTTCATGTGGGCGGCCCGGTCGAACAGGGCGTCCCAGTCGTACTGGACGCCGTACTCCTTTTCGATGAAGGCGATGGCGTCCTTCAGCACCTGCTTGGAGTAGGGGTGTGCGCCGGGCTCGTTGTGGATCATGGCCATGGTCACCGGGAAGTCGGGCAAGCCGATGCGACGGCGCTGGAACATGGAGGTGGCCTCGCTGGCGTTGCAGGGCATGTTGGTGGACAGCATGGCCTTGCCGAAGATGGGGAAGTCGTCGTCGATGGCCACGCCGGTCTCCGCCGAGCAGCGGGAGCACACGTCCGCCGCCAGGCCGAAGGACTCCGCCACGTCGATATAGTGGGGCTGGAGATGCTGGTCGATGTCGCAGATGATGAACTCCGGCAGGGTCTGCAGCGGGATGGGGATCAGGCCGGGGAAGCCCGCCATAAACAGGGGCGGCAGCACCTCGTCCATAGGCACGATCCGGTCGGACAGGGGCCCGCCGCCGAAGCGCCTGTCGTTGGACAGCACCAGGGCGATCTTCTTGGTAAGGCTCACCACGATGCAGTGCATGTTCATATGGGCGATGCGCAGCTCCTCGCCACGGAAGCCCTCGAAGAGGCGGTCGATAAAGGCGAAGGTGCCCAGATAGGAGCCCATCCAGCGGTACTCCCAGAAGCCCTTCAGGCAGGGGACAGGGGCGGAGGCCACCATCTTGCCCATGGCCAGCAGGTTATTCAGCCACGCGCCGTAGTCCACCAGGGTGTCCTTCACGCCGCGCCATTCCCGGTAGCGGGCGATGCCGGTCTTGTCCTGATAGCGGCTGCGGAGGCCGCCGGTGCCGTGGCGTGCCTGCCACTTGGGGTCGAACCGCTCCAGCTTTTTGTCGATGGCCGCGCAGGCGGCGGTCAGCGGATTCTTGATCTTCTTCATTTCGTCTCCCCCTTTCGGGCCGCTTCCAGCTTCTTGATCTCCAGGCTCTCCACAAACGCCTGGAACCGGGTGCGGAGCTGTCCGGCAGAGCCCAGGGTGTATTCCTTTTCAATGGTGCAGCAGGGGATGCCCCGCTCGGCGCTGAGGATATGGCTGGCCAGCACCTTCTCGTAGCTCCAGAATTCGCAGAACTTCATGCTCTCGTAGATGATGCCGTCGGCGTGATAGTCCTTCACCAGGCGCTCCAGCTCATCGTGGCGCTGGTCGATCTTGCCGCCGTCCATGAACCGGGCGCACTGGTTCCAGTGGAGGTAGTGGCGGCAGATGGCGTCATAGGCGGTCTCGCCGTCATGAATCTCGATCTCCTCGCGGCTGGGGAAGCTGCCGAAGCAGTATCGGTCGGCCACCACCATGGCGCCGCACATCTCCAGCAGCTTGGTGAACTCGGGGTCGTCGATCTCGCTGCCGGCCAGCACCACGCGGGCCCGGAAGGGGAACTTCGGCTCCGGCTGGCGGGTCTTCAGCTCCTCCAGCGTCTCCTTCAGATAGGGCAGGATCAGGTCGTGGGGACACACCTGGCTGACCAGTTGGATCACATGGAACTCATAGCCGGTGATGGGCGGGTTGTCCAGCTTACGGAAATCGCCGATCGCGGTGACGGTGCGGCACAGGTCGTTGTGCTTTTCGATGGCGGCGCGCAGGGCCTTTTCGGAGGTGTCGATGCCGTAGACCTGGTGGAGCTTGTCCAGCACCTTCTCCCGGAGCTGGGCCTTGTAGTAGTCCAGGCTGGTATTGTCGCCCTTCATGGGCGGGTCGATGATGGTGACGAAGAAGCGCTCGTTCTCTACCGGCTTCAGCAGGAAGAAGTGCTCCTCCATCCGCTCCATGGCGGCGCAGCCCTCGGCGCCGAACAGGGCGCCCAGGTAGTTATAGCCCCCCTCGATGGCACGCTCCAGGATGCAGCGGACATAGGGGCAGTTGCGGTTGGTCATGTAGTAGGACGCCACGTCCGCCGTGGTGCTGTTGGGGGCACGCAGGCGGGAGGAAAAGCAGCCCGGCAGGTTCAGCAGTACCTCCGGGATGTAGTAGCAGTTATAGCCCAGGGCTACCTGTCCCTGGCCGGTGGCCTGCTCCACCAGCTCGTTGTGGGCCTGCTGCAGCAATTCCTCGAACCAGATGAGATGCTTCAGATCTTTCATAGGCGGTTCTCCTTCTCTCCACCGCCCCACCGGGCGGCATTTTCTGTGTAAATTCTACCAAAACCGCCGCCGTTCGTCAACGGAAACCGTGCAATATGCGGGAAGTTTTACAATAAAGCGGCAAAGTGTCGGGAAAGACAACGGGAGGGTATATCACCGGGGACGGCAGCATGCCGTCCCCGGTGATATACCGTTTTCATATGCATATTCATCCTCGTATGCATAATTACCCATCAAATTGTATAACGAACGGATAATTACACGGATATCACATGTGCATTTGCATAAAAACACTGAAAAATCTCAAAAACCCCCTTGACATTTCCTGAATACTGCGTATAATCATGCACATGAATTACATAAACATTCAAGGAGGAACACACCATGAAACATACAGATATCAAGAAGATCGTACTGGCCTACTCCGGTGGTCTGGATACCTCCATCATCATCCCCTGGCTGAAGGAAAACTACAATAACCCCGAGATCATCGCTGTGGCCGGCAACGTGGGCCAGGCCGACGAGCTGGAGGGTCTGGAGGAGAAGGCCATCAAGACCGGCGCCAGCAAGCTGATCGTGGCCGACCTGGTGGACGAGATGGTGGACGACGTCATCATCCCCTGCCTGAAGATGGACGCCAAGTATGAGACCTATCTGCTGGGCACCGCCTTTGCCCGTCCCGTCATCGGCAAGAAGCTGGCGGAGATCGCCAAGGCCGAGGGCGCCGACGCCATCGCCCACGGCGCTACCGGCAAGGGCAACGATCAGGTCCGTTTCGAGCTGGCCATCAAGCGCTTCGCTCCCGATATGAAGATCATCGCCCCGTGGCGTGAGTGGGACATCAAGTCCCGTGAGGAGGAGATCGACTACGCCGAGGCCCACAACGTGCCCCTGAAGATCTCCCGCGAGACCAACTACTCCAAGGACAAGAACCTGTGGCATCTGAGCCACGAGGGTCTGGATCTGGAGGATCCCGCCAACGAGCCGGATCTGGATAAGCCCGGCTTCCTGGAGATGGGCGTGTCCCCCTTCCAGGCACCTGACGAGCCCACCTATGTGACCATCGACTTCGAGGCCGGCGCGCCTGTGGCCGTGGACGGCGAGAAGATGAAGGCCAGCAAGATCATCGAGAAGCTCAACGAGCTGGGCGGCAAGAACGGCATCGGCATCATCGACATCGTGGAGAACCGTCTCATCGGCATGAAGGATCACGGCATCTACGAGACCCCCGGCGGCACCATCCTGTACTTCGCCCACGCCCAGTTGGAGATGCTGACCATGGATAAGGAAGTGCTGCACGCCAAGCAGAAGCTGTCCGTGGACTACGCAGACCTGCTGTACAACGGCAAGTGGTACTCCCCCCTGCAGGAGGCGCTGACCGCCTTCGCCAACGAGGCCAACAAGGACGTGACCGGCTCCGTGAAGCTGAAGCTCTATAAGGGCAACATCATCCCCGCCGGTATGACCTCCCCCTGCTCCCTGTACTCCGAGAATCTAGTGACCTTCGGCGAGAGCGACTATGACCAGTCCCAGGCCACCGGCTTCATCAACCTGTGGGGCCTGACCACCAAGATGCAGGCGCTGAAGGATCAGGGCAAGCTGTAAGACACGCGGCGTATTCGTAGGGGCGGGGTGAACGCGGTGGAGCGAAGCGAAACGAGCACCCTTGGGGTGCCCCGCCCGCACGATAAACGGAAGCATTACCGATAGAACTCTGTAGGGGGCGATGCCCTCATCGCCCCGCCGTATACCGGATATGCCATCGCAAAACGCGCGGGCCGATGTGGGCATCGGCCCCTACGGATTAGCACAAGACCCCCCAGCACCGCACACAACACCACCGAAAGGAGAACCACCATGGCAAAGCTCTGGGCCGGACGGGCCGAAAAGGAAACGGCGCAGATCGCGGATGACTTCAACTCGTCCCTGCACTTCGACTGCCGCATGTACCGCCAGGATATCACCGGCTCCATGGCTCACGCCGCCATGCTGGCCCACTGCGGCATCCTCACCGAGGAGGAGGCCCAGACGCTGATCTTCGGCCTGGCCGGGATCATGGCCGACCTGGACGAGGGGAAGCTGCAATTTGACCCCAGCGCCGAGGATATCCACATGTTCGTGGAGCAGGTGCTGACGGAGCGGCTGGGCGACGTGGGCAAGAAGCTCCACACCGCACGATCCCGAAACGATCAGGTGGCGCTGGATCTGCGGCTGTACCTGCGACAGGAGATCGCCTCCATCCGCACCCTGGTGCTGGAGCTGCTGGAGGCCGTCACCGGGAAGGCGGAGCAGTACAAGACCGCCATCATGCCCGGCTACACCCATCTGCAGCGGGCCCAGCCCATCACCTTCGGCCACCATCTCATGGCCTACGCCATGATGCTGCAGCGGGACATCGGCCGCCTGGACGACACCGCCAAGCGCATGGACGTATCCCCCATCGGGTGCTGCGCCCTGGCGGGCACCACCTTCCCCATCGACCGGGAATATGAGGCGGCGCAGCTCGGCTTCTCCCAGATCGCGCTGAACAGTCTGGACGGCGTGTCCGACCGTGACTTCTGCGTGGAGCTGCTGGCGGCCTGTGCGGCGCTGATGATGCACCTGAGCCGCTTCTCCGAGGAGCTGATCCTGTGGAGCAGTTGGGAGTTCCACTTCGTGGAGCTGGACGACGGCTTTACCACCGGCTCGTCCATCATGCCCCAGAAGAAGAACCCGGACATGGCGGAGCTGTGCCGCGGCAAGACCGGCCGCGTGTACGGCGACCTGATGGCCCTGCTGACCACGCTGAAGGGCCTGCCCCTGGCCTACAACAAGGACATGCAGGAGGACAAGGAGGCCGTGTTCGACGCGGTGGACACCGTGAAGATGTGTCTGCAGGTGTTCACCCCCATGATCGCCACCATGAAGCCCTGTACCGACACCATGTACAAGGCGGCACAGAAGGGCTTCATCAACGCCACCGATCTGGCGGACTATCTCACCAAGAAGGGTTTGCCCTTCCGCACCGCCTATAAGATCTCCGGCGAGCTGGTGGCCTGGTGCATCCATCACGACACCGTGCTGGAAGTCCTGCCGCTGGATACCCTGAAGCAGTACAGCGACGTGTTCGACGACGACGTATACCCGGCCATCGCGCTGGAGAACTGCGTGGCACGACGAACCTCGCCGGGCGGCCCCGCCTCCGTGGAGGCGCAGATCGCCGCCATAAAGACGTACCTTTCCCAACAGAAAAACGATACAAAAGGAGAATAACGATGAAAAAGTTTACCGCTTTTGCGCTGGCGCTGGTTATGGCGCTGGGCCTGCTGGCCGGCTGCGGCAGCAGCAATTCCGACAACAACAGCACCCCCGCCGGTGACGACGCCTCCGACGCCGCCAAGACCAAGCTGGTGGTGGCCACCAGCCCCGACTTCCCCCCCTTCGAGTCCCTGGAGGGCGGCGAAGTAGTGGGTATCGAGGTGGATATCCTGAATAAGATCGCCGAGAAGATGGGCATGGAGCTGGACATCCAGCAGATGGATTTCGACTCCGTCATCCCCGGTGTCCAGGCCGGTAAGTTCGATGTGGGCATGTCCGGCATCACCGTTACCGACAAGAGAAAAGAGAACGTGGACTTCTCCAGCGTGTACTTCATGGCCGCCCAGGCCATCGTGGTGGCCGATGGCAGCAGCATCACCGGCAAGGCTGACCTGGAGGGCAAGAAGGTGTCCGTCCAGACCGGCACCACCGCCGAGGAGTACTGCATGGCCAACGGCTATGAGGTGCTGGCCTTCACCGCCAACAACGACGCCGCCGCGGCCCTGACCTCCGGCAAGGTGGACGCCTGGGTCGTGGACAACGAGGTGGCCCTGGCCATGGCGCCGGAGCTGGGCCTGACCGTCCTGGACGAGGCCATGACCTCCGAGCCCTACGCCTTCGCCCTGCAGAAGGGCAGCGACCTGCTGGCTTCCTTCAATGAGGCCCTGGACGCCCTGCTGGCGGACGGTACCGTGGAGCAGATCTTCCAGCAGTACGGCGTGACGTACATCGCACCCTGACGATAAGAAGTATTCAAGAGTGTTCCGCGCCTCCGGGCGCGGGTCACTTTTGGCCACAGTCCCAAAAGTGTCCTGTTGCGGTATCCAAAATTTCGTAGCGGCGTAAAAGCCGCCGAAATTTTGACCGCGGCCACTCGCTCACCTCGCTTCATCTGCCACAGGCAGCGCTCGGATCGCTCCCCAAAAGGACAGCTTAAACCTGCGGTTTAAGAATCCGCGCACGCTATACCTGTCACAGGCCTGTGACACTTTACCGCGCGTTTACGGAACACATCTGTTATCGTTGTGGTATGACGAATTGACATTCCTCTTGCGCCGCTGCCGCTCACATTTTCAACGGTAGACACTGAAGCGTTGTTCGACGTAGGTATCAGCGGCAGCGACGCTGGAGCAAAAACGATTCGATCATCATACGAAAAAGAAAAGCTCCCGTGATCGCGCGGTAAAATCCAACATATTTGCACAAAGAATAGCGCGCCCGGAAGTGAAGGAACCGGAGGTTCCTTCCGGTGCTTTTGCCTACTTTTGTCACTGTTGACAAAAGTAGGTCGCGCCGGGGCGCGAAACATCCCCAAAACCAACGCTTAAATACCCCCAATTCTGCGCGAATTGTCCCACGCCGACGGGCGGGGCATGATAAGATACTTCTAAGGAGCCGCCGCTATGAATATTTTTACCGCCATCGGCCAATTCTTTACCAACTGGGGCGCCAAGCTGGCCTCCACATTTTTAGAGGATGACCGCTATATGATGCTGGTGGACGGCCTGCGCAACACCGTCATCATCACCCTGGGCGCCCTGTGTATCGGCATCGTCATCGGCGCACTGGTGGCCATCATCAAATACTGCGGCGAGGGAAGCCCCGCCATGAAGCCTCTGTGCGTGCTGTGCGACATCTACACCACCGTCGTCCGGGGTATCCCCGTGGTGGTGCTGCTGCTGATCTTCTATTTCGTCATCATGCAGTCCGCCAACGGCATCACCGTGGGTATCGTCACCTTCGGCATCAACTCCGGCGCGTATATGGCCGAGCTGATGCGCAGCGGCATCGGCGCGGTGGACGCGGG
>CAKTZN010000065.1 GCA_934635545.1 uncultured Oscillospiraceae bacterium
GCCGGCTCCAGCTCCGTCCCCGCGCACGTGGAGATGATGGGCTTCCTGGGCATGGGCAACAACCCCATGGTCGGCGCTACCGTTGCTGTGGCCGTGGCGGTTGCCGAGGCTATGAAGGCCTGAAAATAGCCATTTGTCCACATTTTGTCCACATTTTTGAAGAAATAAGGACATGACAAAACCCGCCTGCCGCGTATGCGGCAGGCGGGTTTCTGCGATCAGGTCTCCTTCGGCGCGTCATGCTCATGGCATGGGGCGAAGGGATCGGGCTGGGAGCGGATCAGGGCCACGTCGTGGGCACACAGGGAGAGGTGGAACTGCGTGTTCAGCATCCTGGCGGAGATGGTGTTGGACCAGCCGTAGGATGTGAATCTCTCCAGTGCTTGCAGCGCTTCCAGCGGAAGAACAGGAATAACTTCGTTTTTCATCATATATCACTCCTTATTCTGGTTAGATCGTTTATTGCAGCGCGTATTTTGCGATGGCCTGGCCGATGGCCCGGATATCGCTGCTGCCGGTAAAATCGAAATGAACCCGTCCTAAACCCGAAAAATACATTTCCAGCTCGCTGTCCAGATCGAGCAGCCCGGCTGTTTCAATGGAGAATACGGAAATTTTGCTGTAAGGCATAGAAGTAAAGTCCCGTTTTACCCCAGTAACGCCCTGAATATTACAGGAGATCACGCGCTTGTCGGTGAACACTACAAAATCGCGCACAACGGTATACGAGCCGATCACCGTCTCGCCCGGGATCAGAAGGTCTTCCACCAGGCGGGCGCTCTTGCCGTTGTCGGGCTTGAGCTTGAATATGGCTCCGTTTTCAAAATCGATCATATTTGTCAAAAGTCTTCCTTTCTGCGATCTGACGCGACGGCGCCTCCGCACGTTCAGATATCGCAAATTTTGCTGGTAATAAGATACCATATTCTGTCATGGTTTTCAAGGGATTCCATTATGAAAAAAAGGAATTCAGTCGGAAAAGCTGCTCTTGACCGGCTGAAAAGATTGTGGTATAGTAGCGTCAGGTTCGCCGCCGGGTGGGCCGGAAGCGTTTTTTCTGCATCGTTAGGCCGTTGAAGATGCAGAAGGGACGCTATTTTTGTTTTTATGGGAGGAATTTCACCTATGGCATGGGTATTTCTGGGAATTGCCGGACTGATGGAGGTGTTCTGGGCCACCTGCCTGAAGCTGTCCGAGGGATTTACGAAGCTGGGCTTCTCCGCGCTGACCATCGTGGGGATGCTGGTCAGCTTCGGCCTGCTGTCGCAGGCCATGAAGACGCTGCCCCTGGGCACGGCCTACGGCATCTGGACGGGCATCGGCGCACTGGGCGCGGTGATCGTGGGTCTGGTGCTGTTCAAGGAACCGGCCACCGCGTGGCGGATGTTCTTTGCCGCCCTGCTGCTGATCGGCATCGTGGGACTGAAGATCACCTCGCCGTCGTAAGAGGCGGGATACAGAAGAACGCCCCCGGACAAATGTCCGGGGGCGTTTTGTATCACTGCGTATCAGGTGTTACGCCGTGTCAGGGGAGAATTATTCCTCGTCCTTGCGCTTCTTGATGACCAGCGCGGCGCCGCCCAGAGACAGCAGGGAGGTCATGGCGTACAGGGCGATGCCCATATCGCCGGTCTTCACAGAGGGAATCGGCTTGGGCGTGGGCTTAGGGTTGGGCTTGGGCCCCGGGCCGGGCTTGTAGCTATACTTGTTGGTGAAGGTGATGTTTTTGCTCTCCAGGATAGGCGTATCACCGTCGAACACGACAGAGATGTCGTAGGTCTTGGTATCATACGTCCAATGGAGGGCGGAACCGGCTTCCTTGATCGTCAGCGTGATCTTACCCTGCTGATCGACGTGATCTCTCAGATCATCCGCGGTAAGCGTGACCGGCAGATTTCCGGAGTAGACGCCGTCCTTGCCCTTCGTCATGTCCTTGAGCTCCAGCGTACCGACCTTCTTGTCACCCAGATAGGCTTCAAAGATGAAGTTGGGGATAGACGCGGGCTGATTACTGCCGGTGGCGACCTCGATCTTCTTGCTGATGGGGATGCTCACGGTGTAAGGAGCGTAGTAGTTAGCGACCCAGGCGGTGGTGGTCATATCCGCTTTGATCACGGCAGAGGTGGGAGTATCGACAGCGGGCTCCTCGGGATCTGTCACAAGGGCGTTGGCCACTGCACTCGGTCTGGGGGCGTCGTACTCGATAACGGTTTTCAAATGCTTGTAGTTGCTGGGAGCCGCAACGGGGGCGCGCTCCACAACGACATAATCTCCCTCGGGCAGAGTGGCGGTTATGCGGCCGCGCATGTCACCGGCCGCAACGGTAACGGTGACACCGGCCAGAACAGGCGCGTCCTTGGTGATGTCGGCATTCCTGGCATACACATCAAAGATGAAGGTCATCTCCTTGTCCGCATAGACAGGAGCGTTATCAGTGTCCACCAGGTCTTTATTGATCACCAGAGTACCGGTCTTCAGCGTGTTGGTGATGGTGAAGCTGGTGGGATCATAGCTGGTGACATAATGCTCCACAGAGAATTCCCGAACGCTGTACTCGATATCATTACCATTTTTGTCAGTCTCGGGAACGATAAAGGTGTGAGTCCATCTGTCTGTGCCATTGGAATTGATCACAACAGAATCGCCGCAAGGGGTATCGCCGGCCATCAACTGCACGGTGATGGAGCCGGGACGCAGATCGAGTTTGTTGCCATTGTCCTTCCAAACCTTGGTCACGGTGATCTCGATCATTTCGGGTTCAGGAGCAGCGTTTTTCTCATAGGTGTTGGTGACGGCGAGGCGCATACCTTCCTTATCGAGTGTGACGGTTTCGGGGATATTGTTGCTTACCCAGGTGTAACCACTGGGAGCGGGGTGCGAGGTCTCGGTCACGGTGTATTTCTTGCCGACCTCAAGCTCAATTTGTGCAGAAGAGGCGGTGCTGCTGACGGAACCGGCGGGAACCTTGACCTGAACATTATCAGCAACGACAATGCCCTGTTCATCCGTCACCTTGAAGGTGAAGGTCAGGTCTTCGGTCACATCGGCGGCTTCAACAGAAGCAAGCGTTTTGCTGATGGACAGACTTGCCTTGACAGGTTCGATCTGCTCCTGCACAACAGCGGTAATGTTAAAGTCAAAGCCGTCATCAGTCTTGCAGTGCTCCACAGCCCAGTTGAATTCCTCGACAGTGCTGTAAGTGACCTCAATGTTTTTTGTCAGGAACACTTCGCCATTATTATCATAAACCGTTGCGGTGCACTTGATCGTCACCGGCGTGTTGTAGGTCGGGCGGCTTCCATCGGAGAAATCCTTGTGCCACTGGCGTTCGTTATCACGAACACCTTCGATAGTGTACTCCTGGCCGCTGAAGCTTGCCTTGACATTGGAAATGATCGTGTTGTATTTCGTGCCGTTATAGGTGATCGTTCCGTCAAAGTCGACGTCGATATGTGTAGCGACAAAGGTGGCGGGATCAGGATCCTTATACTCGCCGCCAGGGCCGCCGCCACCGCCGGGATTTCCGCCGGGACCGCCACCACCGCCGGGGTTTCCGCCATGGTCACCACCGCCGGGGCTGCCGTCGATATAGGCGACTGCCTCGTTCTCCTGGGTCTGCAGCTCGATGGCTGCGCTGTCGTCCACGACGTCATCCGCCGCGAACACCGCTGTGGGAATCAGCGACAGTGCCATGAGCAAGCACAGCACCAGGCTGATCACTTTCTTTTTCATAGTCTGCTCTCCTTTCGCTCTGTTGCATGTTGTCCTGCATTTCTGGAAATGTATACCAGTTCCAGATGGCAACAGTATACTATACAACGCTAGGAATGTAAAGGCGGAAAAGGTTACAAAACAGACAAAAAACTAATCTAGTGTTAATTATTACATGGAGATGGGGAGACCGCTGTCATACGCATAGCGAAGCACCGCCAGCCTACCGGGGCGGTAGGCTGACGGTGCGTCGTATATACGCCCTGTGTCAGCAGCCGAAGAAGCTGCACAGCATCTTCAGCAGGGAAGCGCAGTCAAAGTTGCAGAACATTTCTGTGACCTCCTGGATATTGGATTTGCTCTTGCAAGAACACGGCCATTATACCCCGCCTGCCGCAGCATTGCAAATGCAATGCTTGCCAGAAATGGATGGGAATATTCTGGGCAGCAAAGGACTAAATTGGCCCCCTCTGACGAGGGGGCTGTCGAGCAAAGCGAGACTGGGGGAGAGACTGAATTTGCGGTGGTTTCTTGCGTTTATTGTCTCTCCCTCCGTCTCGGCTCACGCCGAGACACCTCCCTCGTCAGAGGGAGGCAAAGTTTTCTCGGAATTGTCAAGTCTCACAGAATCAGCAGCAGTCCGATGGCGATCAGCAGCTCCTCGTCGGCCTTCTGCCGGAACAGGAAGAACAGCAGGAACAACAGCAGCAGGTCGCCGGTGTCCAGATCATCCGGGTGCAGCGCGTCCAGTATCCCCTTGCCGAAGGCGATCTCCGGCGGACGCTTGGGCGGGGGAGGCGGCGCGCCGGAGGGCGGTTTGGGCGGCGGCTTCGGCGGCTGCTGGGGCCTTGGCGGAGGCGGGGGACTCTGTCCGGAGGGCCTGCGGGACGGAGGCGGCAGCGGGCCGTCGTCCATGGAGGCCCGCACATACTGCCCCTGCTCCTGGCGGCCATAGCGGTCATACAATGTCAAGCCCTCCCTCCGTCAAAAACCGTTTGCCGATGCAGATCAGATGCGCCAGCTTCGCCGCCCGCTCCACCTTGGGCTGCTTCTCCTCCTTCAGAAAGGGCCGCAGGGCGTAGAGAAGCTGGGTGGTCTGGCTGTTGGACTGTCGCAGATCCTGCAGAAGCGGCAGGAATCTGGCCAGCAGCATAGGATCGAAGCCGCCGCCATCCGCGGTCGGCGGCGGGCCGTTTGGCGGCGGGGGAGGCGGCGGAGGCGCGGCCTGTGCCGCTCCGCCGGAGAGCTGCTGAGCCATCTGGATGATGCGCTGCATGGCCGCCGGGTCGTTGAGCATCGCGTTGAGCTTGCTGTCCATATCCTCCATACCGCCGCCTCCTTTCCGCTGTGGTTTCGCTTACGGCTGCTGTAATTGTCGGCTCAGCCGCTGCAAGAGGGCACGGCCCTCGCCGCTGGACAGCACGGTTTTCAGCAGCGATGCCATCTCCGCGGCGCTGCCGCCCTCGCCCTGCTCCATGGCCCGCTGTAATTGCGTGCCGTTCTGCTGCTGCATCAGGGCCATCAGCGCCTGACCGTCCGGGGATTGGGCCAGCCGCTCCACTGTGCCTGGATCGGTATGTAGCTGTGCCGCCACCTGATTCAAGTCCATGTTCCCACCTCCATACGGCAATATATGTGCCGGGCATGAAAAAAGTGCCAGTCCTATGGGACTGGCGCCTGGATATGTATGTTATTGTTGGTCTGTACCATAGTCGCACAGCTCCCGCAGCGGACAGTCCCCGCATTGAGGCCCACGGGCCATGCACAGCGCCCGGCCGTGCAGCACCATCCTGTGGCAGAAATCGTTGGATTCCTCCGGCAGGATGACCTTCCGGAGCTGCTGCTCCACCTTCAGGGGATCCTTGCTGCCGTCGGTGATGCCCAGCCGCCCGGTGATGCGGATGCAGTGGGTGTCGCAGACGTAGCCCTCCTTGCCGTATACGTCGCCCAGGATGAGGTTGGCGGTCTTGCGTCCCACGCCGGGCAGGCGCAGCAGGTCGTCCATGTTGTCCGGTACCCTGCCGCCGAAATCACGGAGCAGCATCTGGGCGCTGCCCACGATGTCCTTGGCCTTGGCCCGCCAGAAGCCGCAGGAGCGGACGTATTCGCCCACCTCGTCGGGCGTGGCCGCCGCGAAGGCCTCCAGCGTGGGAAAGCGCTCAAACAGCGCCGGAGTCACCAGATTCACCCGCGCGTCGGTACACTGGGCCGCCAGACGGACGGAGAACAGCAGCTCATAGTCCTTCTGATAGTCCAGGGAGCAGATGGCGTCCGGGTACAGCTTTTTCAGCGCCTCAATGATGGCGCTGATCTGCGCTTGTGTTTTCATGGGCCTCACCTCAGCTCTATTGTATCAGACCTTGCGCAAAAAAGCAAATGGTGGTATAATACAGCAGTATCATTTTTGGGAGGTGAGCGCATGCGGCCATTGGCAGACGAAATACGGCCCCAGACCCTGGACGAGGTGGCGGGGCAGAAGCACCTGCTGGGCGAAGGCGCGCTGCTGCGCCGCCTGATCGAAAACGGGGCCGAGGCTAACCTGATCTTCTACGGGCCCTCCGGCACGGGGAAGACCACTATCGCCAACATCATCGCCAAGCGGACGCAGAAGGCGCTGTATCATCTCAACGCCACCACCGCCGGCCTGTCGGATATCAAGGCCATCATCGCCGACGTGGATACCATGATGGCTCCCAATGGCATCCTGCTGTATCTGGATGAGATCCAGTACTTCAACAAGAAGCAGCAGCAGAGCCTGCTGGAGTTCCTGGAAAACGGCAAGATCACCATGATCGCCAGCACCACCGAGAACCCCTATTTCTACATCTATAACGCCCTGCTGTCCCGCAGCACGGTGTTTGAGTTCAAGCCCCTGACGGCGGAGGAGACCCGTCCCGCCGTGGAGCGCGCCCTGCGTATCGAGCAGGAGCGCAGCGACCTGCCCTTCCAATGGGAGGACACTGTTCCTAGCACAGTGGCTGCCGCCTGCGGCGGCGACGTCCGCAAGGCGGTGACGGCGGTGGAGCTGCTGTACCAGTCCGCCAAGCCCAAGGACGGCGTACTTTATGTGACAAGTGAGGACGCCTTACAGTTGGCCCAGCGCAGCGCCATGCGGTATGACCGGGACGGCGACGAGCACTATGACCTGCTGTCGGCCCTGCAAAAATCCATCCGGGGCTCCGACCCAGACGCGGCGGTGTATTATCTGGGCAGGCTGCTGGTGGCGGGCGATCTGCTGTCCCCCTGCCGCCGCCTGCTGGTCATCGCCAGCGAGGATATCGGCCTTGCCTACCCCCAGGCCATCGCCATCACGAAGGCCTGCGTGGACGCGGCGGTACAGTTGGGCCTTCCGGAGGCGCGGCTTCCCCTGGCCGAGGCGGCCATCCTGCTGGCCACGGCACCCAAGTCCAACGCCAGCCACAACGCCATCGTCGCCGCCATGGAGGACATCCAGCGCGGCGCCATGGGCAGCATCCCACGGCATTTGCAGAACGTCCACGCCGACAGCGCCGGACAGGGGCGGGAGCAGGGGTATCTCTATCCCCATGTGTTCCCCCACCACTATGTGAAGCAGCGGTATCTGCCGGAGGAGCTGGGGGAGAAGCACTACTACGAATACGGCGACAACAAGACCGAGCAGGCCGCCAAGCGCTATTGGGACGAGATCAAGAAAGGATGAGCCATGGATTTACAACTGCATGACATTCTGGAGCTGAAGAAGGATCACCCCTGCGGCAGCCGCCGCTGGGAGGTGCTGCGGGTGGGCATGGACATCAAGCTGAAATGCCAGGGCTGCGGCCACGAGGTGATGCAGCCCCGCCGCAAGGTGGAGAAAATGATCCGAAGAGTTGTACCGAAGGAGGAAGCATAAATGCGTAAAAAGACGATGCAGATCATCGTGGGCGTCATCGCCTGTCTGATGGCGGTGCTGATGCTGGCGGGATTGATCGTCCCCTATCTGGGACTGTGAGGTGCGGGGATGAAGCACTGTATTCTGGCAAAATGGGCCGGTAATGTCACCGATAAAGCCGCTTTATTGCCCCAGATAAGGGCGTTAATGTACCCGGCAAGCACCATTCCCGGCGTTCACGGCGTGGAGGTGTACCCCTGCTGCGTCGATCGGCCCAACCGGTACGATCTGATGATCGTGCTGGATATGGACAAGGACGCCCTGCCCAACTGGGACGCGTCCGACATCCATCACCGGTGGAAGGACGAGTACGGCGGCCTGCTGGAAAAGAAGGCCATTTTCGATTACGAATAAGGATATGTGACGCCCTGCGGGAGAAATCCCGCAGGGCTCTTTTTTGTGACAGGATTCCCGGCCGGGCCGTCCTATAATAGACGGCGAGGTGATGACCGTGACGGTGGTGTATCTTGACCGGGTGCTGGCGCTGAATCTGGTGGTGGACTATCTGCTGCTGATGACCACCGCCACCCTGGCGGGCACGCCATTGCGGCGGCTGCGGTTCGGTATCTGCGCCGCAGGCGGCGCGATGTACGCGGCGGCGGTATTCACGCTGCCGGTGCTGGCCCATCCCCTGTGCCGGGTGGGCGCGGGCACGGTCATGGCGCTGATGGCCTTCCGGAAAGAGGTGCGGCCCTGGCGGCTGACGGCGCTGTTCTGGCTGCTGTCCGGCGGGCTGGCGGGGCTTCTGCTGGCACTGGGACTGCTGGTGGGGTCACCCTATGGCGTGGCGCAGCGGGTCTATCACGCCGATATCAGTTGGCTGGTGCTGCTGGGCAGCGCCGCGGGATTCTATGGCCTGCTGCATCTGGTGTTCCGCCAGACGGCGCGGCATGAAAGGGGAGAATTGATGGAGATCGAAGTGGTGGTGGGCGGCCGCCGGTGCCGCCTGCGGGCGCTGCGGGACAACGGCAACACGCTGCGGGATCCGGTGCGGGGCCAGCCGGTGTTGGTGGCGGAAGCGGCGGCGCTGCGCACCCTGTGGCCCGGCGAGGCGGCGGACATTCTGACAGGCCGCGGCGCGCCGGAGGAGAAGATGGCCCGGCTCTATCGCGCGGGGGTGGCGGTGTCCTTTGTGCTGCTGCCCTTCCGGGCGGTGGGAACGGAGGGCGGACTGCTGCTGGCCTGCCGCAGCGACTACATCCGCATCGGGCGGCGGACGGTGATGCACGCCCTAGTGGCGCTGACCGACACCCAGGTAGGGGCGGGCGGCTATCAGGCCCTCTGGGGCGGACAGGAAAGGAGAGGACGACATGACGCTGTGGCAGCGGCTTGTACAATGGATCCAACGGCTGGTCAGGCCGGATAGCGTTTACTACATAGGCGGCAGCGACACGCTGCCGCCGCCCCTCTCCCGTGAGGAAGAGGCGGAGATACTGGCCCGTCTGCCGGAGGAAGCTGCCCGGCAGACGCTGATCGAGCGGAACCTGCGGCTGGTGGTGTACATCGCCAAGCGGTTCGACAACACCGGCATCAACATCGAGGACCTGATCTCCATCGGCACCATCGGGCTCATCAAGGCGGTGAATACCTTCCGGACGGATAAGAACATCAAGCTGGCGACGTATGCTTCCCGGTGCATTGAAAATGAGATCCTGATGTACCTGCGGAAGAACAGCAACACCCGCACGGAGGTCAGCTTCGACGAGCCGCTGAACACCGATTGGGACGGGAAGGAGCTGCTGCTCAGCGACGTGATGGGCACGGAGGAGGACGTGGTAATGCAGCCGCTGGAGGCGGACGTGGATCGCCAACTGCTGCACAGCGCTGTGGCGAAGCTGTCGCCCCGTGAGCAGGACATCATCTCGCTGCGGTTCGGGCTGGGTGGCCGGAAGGAGCTGACCCAGAAGGAGGTGGCCGACCGACTGGGCATCTCCCAATCCTACATCTCCCGGCTGGAGAAGCGGATCATCCTGCGGCTGCGGCGTGAGATTGTGAAAATGGCATAAAAAATGCCCGCAAGGCACTGCCTTGCGGGCATTTTATGAAGTTTTACTGCAAAAACAGGCTGGCGGGGCGGTTGATGACCATCATGTTGTAGTAGCGCAGCAGGTGATAGTCGTCCTT
>CAKTZN010000066.1 GCA_934635545.1 uncultured Oscillospiraceae bacterium
CACCGTGCCGTTGGGCAGCGTATAGCGGCGGGGCTTGAACAGACGGTCGTACAGGCTCATGCGTCTGCCTCCGTCTCATTGTCGTCGCCGTAGATGGCGCTCAGCACCGCCTTGTCCACATTGGCGGAGGGGCCGTCATAGACGATCCTACCGGCGCGGATGCCGATGATACGGTCGGCGTACTCCAGCGCCAGCTCCACATGGTGGATGTTCAGCAGGATGGAGATGCCCATCTCCTTGTTGATGCGGACGAAGTCCTGCATCACCTGCTTGGCGGTGACCGGGTCAAGCGCGGCCACCGGCTCATCCGCCAGAATGATCTGGGGATCCTGGGTCAGGGTGCGTGCCAGCGCCACGCGCTGCTGCTGGCCGCCGGAGAGCTGGTCGGCCCGCATGTAGGCCTTGTCCAGAATCCCCACCTTGTCCAGGGATTCCAGCGCCTTGATCTTGTCCTCTTTCCGGAAGGTGCCCAGCAGCACCCGCCAGAAGGGCATATCCGGCACGCAGGCGGACAGCACGTTCTTGATGACGGTGGTGCGGGTCACCAGATTGAAGGACTGGAACACCATGCCGATGCCCCGGCGGAACCGGCGCAGACTCTTGCCGGACAGGGTGCTGACGTCGGTGCCGTTCACCGTCAGCGTGCCGGAGGTGATCTGGTGCATCCGGTTCACCGACCGCAGCAGCGTGGACTTGCCCGCGCCGGAGCGACCGATGATGGCCACGAATTCGCCGTCCTGAATGGTCAGGTTCACGTCGTCCAGGCCCACCGTGCCGTTGGGATACACCTTGGATACATGGTCAAAAATGATCATATGGATTCCTCTTTTCCTGAAATAAAAACGCGGGGAGGACAGCGGAAGGTTTGATCCTTACAGTCCTCCCCGCGTTTGGGAAAGTGCTTTAGTTGGCGGCGGTCAGCTCCTGGATGAGCTTCTGCGCGGCGCGCTCGTTGTCGTAATCGGAAGCCTGTGCCACCTGATAGCCGTTGTGGCTGTAGATCTTGATGACTTCCTTACCGGCATCGGTGTTGCCGATGTTGATGAACGCCTGCTGCAGGGCAGCGATCAGGTCGGCGTCCATGATCTCGGAGTTCTTGCTGACGGAGATGGTGTCGTTATAGATGGGGGCGGTAACGCCGATGACACCGGTCTCCTCCCAGATGGAGGCCTCACGGCCGAACTCGCTGTTCCAGCGCTCGGCATAGTCGCGGCGGGCGTCGGCATAGGTCACCAGCACGTCCACCTGGCCGGAGGCCAGACGGGCAAAGGCGCTGGCATAGGAATCGGACTGCACGGCGCTCTTCAGATCAGAGATGCCCTTGCCGTAGTGATCCTGCAGCCACAGGGCGGGATAGATGTAACCGGCGGGGGAAGAGGTGCCCATGATGCTCCAGTTGGCGCTGTCCAGATCCTCCCAGGTCAGCTCCTCGCCGTTGTTGACCTTGGCCAGCAGCTCCTGACCCTTGGCAGAGGGACCGGCGATAAACAGGGCGCGATAGGAGACAGCCTGATTCTCGGAAGCCTCGGTGGGCTGGCCGTCGTTCCAATCCTTGGCGTTGTCGGAATCCTTGTTCAGGCCATTGCGGGTGGCGGTCAGGATGACCTCGGCGCCGTCATCGTACAGCACATAGGTGCCGCCGGGGATCAGGCCCACGTCGATGGTGCCGGCCTCAAGGCCCTCGCCAACGGCTTCATAGGTGGTGCCGACGGTGATCTCCACGTCGCCCACCTCATAGCCCTGGGCGGCCAGCTCGTCCTTCAGCATCTGCTTCAGGGGCTCGGTGGCGGTGATGATCTCCTCAGGCTCACGGGAAGGGACGAACGCGACCTTCAGGGTCTCGATCTTCTTGGTACCCTCGGCGTCGCCGCCCTGCTGATCGTCAGCAGCATTGCCGCCGCAGGCCACGAGAGACAGGGTCATGACCAGCGCCAGCAGAAGCGCAAAAATCTTCTTCATTGTTTTTCCTCCAAATTGTGATATTGTTCCTGTGCCCGGACGGACTGTCCGGGACGCGATGGCGCATGATACGCAAAAGGCGCACCATACCGTCACACAGTATAGCACACCTTTGTGAGGAAAAATTTTTCGTTTTGGTAAAAAAGTAATATCTTGTCAGCGGTGGCCGCCGTCGAAGTAGAAGGCCACCAGCTCCTCGAAGGCCAGGATCACATGGCCGAAGAAGGTGTTGGGCAGGCTGCCCGCCAGCGTCTGCTTGGAGCCGTCCACCACGAACACGATGTCCGACATCCGGGCCAGGGTGGAGTCGCTGCGCTTGGTGAAGGTGACGATCCGGTGGCCGTTCTGGCGGGCGTGGCGCACGTCGTTCAGCACAGGGGCGGTCTCGCCGCTCTGGCTGACGGCGAACATCACCGGCGGCGCGTCCTGATCGTCCGGCAGGTGATGGGCGTCACGGAACAGCATATAGTCGTAAAAATGCACGTTATTGAATACCATAAAGCCGCAGATGGACAGCCGCTGGGCGATATAGGAGCCGACGATGTTGGAGAACCCCTCGCCGGTGGTGAACAGCTTGGCCGTGCGGGAGCCGTCCAGCAGGCTGCAGAAGTCGGAGATGAGCGCGTCGGAGTAGTTGTCGATGAGGCTTTTCAGACTTTCCGCGCTGCGGCCCTGGCCGTGGGAGTCGAACTGGCGGCCGAGGTAGTAGTACAGCTCGCTGTACCCGTCGAAGCCCAGACGCTTGCACATCTTCACGATAGTGGTGGTGGAGAGGAAGTTTTCGTTGGCGATCTGCTGGATGCCCACGCGCTTTTCGCCCCGCTCGATATGGGCGGTGATGCTGGTGATCACCTTTTTCTCATCCTCGGAAAGCAGGTTTGTCAACAGAAAATAGCCATCGCCCACAGCGTATCCCTCCCTGTCACGGCGTTATGCCGGTGGTTTTTCTTTATTATAGCAAACTGCGGGCCGTCTTGCAATACGGCCCCGGGAGAAATCGGCGGCACAAAGAACAAAGCCTCCGGCTGGGCCGGAGACTTTGTTCTTTGGAAACTGCTGTGCAGAGGAAACCGGGAATGGACAGAAAGACCGTTACGCCATGTAGGGCTTGATCACGTCCAGAGAGTGGGCAAAGACGGCGATGGCCTTGTCGATCTCCGCCTCGGTCATGACCGTGGAGATCACGAACAGGCCGCGGTGTGCCGGGAAGATACCGCCGTTGAGCATCTCCAGATACCACAGGGCTGCCACCGGCGTCTTCTTGTCGGCGTAAGCCGTTTCGTAGTCATAGGGGGCTTCCTTGGAGAAGTGGATGTTCAGCAGAGAACCCTCGCGGGTGACGGACATCGCCACATCACGCTGGGCAATGGCCTTCTCCATGCCGTCCTGCAGCCGCTTGCCCAGGGCATCCAGCTTTTCAAAGGCCGCCTCGTCCAGCAGCCTCATGGCCGCGATGCCGCCGGCCATGGTGGGACGGTTGCCGTTGAAGGTGCCGCTCTGCTGCAGGGGGAACTCGTTGTTGTAGTGGTCGTACAGCTTCATGATGTCGGCACGGCCGCCGAAGGCGCCCACAGCCAGACCGCCGCCGATGATCTTGCCGAAGGAGCACAGGTCGGCGCGGACACCGAACTTCTTCTGGGCGCCGCCGGTGGACAGGCGGAAGCCCTGTACCTCGTCGATGATCAGCAGCACGCCGTACTTGTCGGCCAGCTCACGCAGGCCCTTCAGATAGCCGGGCTTGGAGGGGATCATGCCGGTGGTGCCCAGGAACGGCTCCACCAGGATGCAGGCGATCTTGTCGGCATCCTTCTTGAGAATGTTCTCCACATCCTCCAGGCTGTTGTAGCGGGCGATATACACGGTCTCGCCGGAGGCGTTGGGGACGCCGGGCTCGTTGGCGATGGGCTTCAGCAGATCCACGCCCGGCGCGATCTTGGGGCTGACGTTGAACTCCACCACGTCATGGGTACCGTGGTAGCCGCCCAGCATCTTGATGACGCCGTCGCGCTTCATGTAGGCGCGGGCAGCGCGGACGGCGAACATGGTGGCCTCGGTGCCGGAGTTGCAGAAGCGGATCAGATCCACATGCTCCATGCGGCTGGTGATGATCTTGGCCAGCTCCACCTGCTCGGGAATGCCGGCGGGGCAGGCGGTGCCCTTGGCGGCGGCCTCGGCAATGGCCTTGGTCAGCGCGGGATGGGCGTGGCCGTGGATGAGGGAGGTGTAGTTGTTCAGAAAGTCGATGTACACGTTGCCGTCCAGGTCGTGGATGCGGCAGCCCTCGCCGTATTCCACGGTGAAGGGGTAGGGGTCGAAGCAGGCGATGGAACGGCACTCGCCGCCGGCCATGTACTTCCGGGCCTCCTCAAACGCGGCCTTGGACTTGGGGGTGCGGGACATGTACACTTCGCGGGACTTCTGCAGCGCTTCTTGATACGTCATGATAATACATCCTTTCTTATGATCGGTTTGGTTGATTCTGATGGGGAATATGGCGTCAGGACGCCTTGTTGGAGAACATGCTGGGGGCGTTGTACTGCGCCACATCCAGATCCTTTTCCGTGGCGGAGACCACGACGGCTGCCACCAGGTCGCCGGTGCAGTTGGTGGAGGTCTCGGCCTGATCGATCAGGCGGTACATACCGGTGACGATCAGCAGCGGCTCAGAGGGGACGCCCATGCCGCCCAGCAGACCCACCGACAGCACCAGCGCCGCGTTGGGGATAGCCGCGCAGCCCACAGACATCAGCACCGCCGTCAGCAGCATGGAGATCTGGGAGGACAAGGGCATGTTGATGTCGTAGATCTGAGCCACGAACATGACCACCGTTGCAAAGTAGATGCAGGAGCCGTTCATGTTGGCCGTGGCGCCCAGGGGACAGATGAAGGAGGCCGTCTCACGGGGGATACCCAGGTCTTCCGCCACCTCCAGCGTCACAGGCAGCGTGGCGGAGGAGGAACACAGGGAGAAGGCCACGATCCAGGAGCGGAACGCCTTCTTGGCAAACTTGACGGGGCTCACATGGCCGATGCCCCACAGCAGCAGGGGATAGCAGAGGAACATGTGCAGGAACACGGACAGATACATGCAGAGCAGGAACTTGCCCATGGGCAGCAGCACCGCGCCGCCGAAGGAACCGGTGACCTGTGCCATGATGCAGAAGATGGCGTAGGGGCTGACCTGCATGACCCACGCGGTGATCTTATACATGGCGTTGGCGCACACGTCGATGGCCTTGACCACCGGCTTGGCCGCATCGCCCAGGGCCAGCAGCGCCACACCGAAGAAGATGGCAAAGCAGATGATCTGCAGCATATTGGCTTCGGCCATGGCCTGAATGATGTTGGTGGGCACGGCCTCCACCACCATGTCCACGAAGTTCGGCAGCTCACTGCCGGTCATGGTGCCCTCGGGGATCTCCATGGCGAAGTTGGCGCCGGGCTTGATGATGTTCACCAGCGTCAGGCCGATGGCGCCGGCAATGGCAGAGGAGCCCAGAAACAGCAAAATCGTCTTGATGCCGATGCGCCGCAGCTTGGCGGCGGAGGCCAGACTGGCCACACCGCCGATCAGGGAGAAGAACACCACCGGCACGATGACCATCTTCATCAGCCGCAGGAAGATATCACCCACCGGGCTGAGTACGCTCATGCGTTCACCGAAGATCAGGCCGCAGGCAATGCCCAGGCCCAGGCCGATGAAGATCTGAACGTACAGCGAAAGTCCTGTCCACTTCTTCAATACATTTTTCACGTTATTACCTCCGTTTCTTTTTGATCGCCTCGTCTCTTTTCCTGTGAAAAGTCAGATTTTCAAATCATGGTTTTTATCTAATCGTGATTATAATATATGCTGCGATTAATATCAAGTAAAAAGTAATCGCGATTTTTTGACATATTTTACAATTTGAGATGTATTTCTACACATTTTATCAAAATTTGCTAGATTCTTTGCATTAAAATTACTGCTTTGTTAAAATTTTGCTATTTTTATCAAAAAAGAGCGGCACAGAAGCCTGTGCCGCTCTTTGCGTCAAATCCATATTCTATTGCCTGGCGGTGCGATTTAGATGCAGCAGCTCAGGCCAGCGCGGTACATTCGACCCCCGGCAGCAGCATCTTCCGCAGAAGATAGAGCATGTTATCCTTATAGCGCGCCGCCTGTGCCGCCGCGTCCGTGCCCTCCTTGTGCTCACACAGCTCTCTCAGCAGATACTCGTGGGCGAAAATCGCCAGCTCCGCCAGATGCTGTGCGTCCTCCTGGGAAATAAAGCCCTCTTTCCAGATGGGGTCGGTAATATAGTGCTCACGCTCGATGATATCGCCGCAGCGCAGCATGTTGGTGACCGCCTCGTCATAATCGCCCCACTCCTCCGGAAACAGGGTGTAGTAATCCGACAGGATCTCACCCAGGTTCTTGCCATGCTTGCCGTAGAACATGTTGTAGTAGATCTCCGGCCGGTCGAAGGTGTGCTTGCAGAAGATCTGGAACACGCAGATATACCGCTCCACCGCGTTCATGGTGCCGTCCAGCCGGGAGGAGAGCTCCCGGTTATAGCTTTTCAGCAGCTTGACGGAGGAGTACAGCAGCAGCTCGTTCAGATCCTTGAAGTAGTTATAGATCGTGGCGGTGTTGTAGCCGGTCTCGTCGCCGATCTTACGCAGCGTTACCGCCTGGAACCCTTCGCTTTGAATCAGTCCTTCGGTCTCCTCAATCAGGTATTTCCGCATGCGGGCGACCTTTTTTTCCTTTTTGGGGGTTACTTCTACCATATCCGGCTCCTCCATAGACGGTCGATAATCATAATTATATTTTAACATGAATTTCACGCCGCGTCAACCGTGCCGTTTCCGCAAATGGAAGATTTGCAAAAAGGACGCCCTGCATCGCAGGGCGTCCTTTTATAAGATGGTTGATTCCGATCACCGCGCGTCCCTGGCAAAGATAGCGCTCCGTCAGACCTTGAGCTTCTCTCCCAGGCTGACACATTCGTACAGCCACTGAATATCGTAGACATCCACAGCATCATCGCCATTGATGTCCAGCGCCAATTTCAGGCATTCCTGATAGTCCTCGCGATCCCTGCCGATCCCGCCTTGATATTCACCGGTTGTCAGATAATTATACAGACACTCGACATCCGTGATCGTGATCTGCTTGTCACCGTTGACATCACCCCAGGCATAGACACGCTCCAGGGCGATGTTCACCTCCATCTGCGGAGGCGGTACCGGCATCCACTCGCTCCACGCGGTCTCGTAACCGGGCTTTTCGTACCGCACACGCCACCAGCCCTCCGGAACGTCCCACTGATACCAGCCGTTTCCGTCGGTCTGCTGCGGGTTTTCTTTGCTGTAATCCGCACCCTCCCACTGGGTGCCATATTCGTTGTCAGCAGGTCTTTGGTCCATCAGATCCGTATCTTCAGCGGCCGGAACCCAATACGCCGTTGCCGTCACGCCGGCCAAGGGCTTACCGGTCGCCGCGTCTGTTACAACACCGCTGGGGTCGATGTACCAGTTTATGCCATAGTTTTCACCCTTGATCTGCGAAACACGTAGCTGCCAGAAGATATTGGACAGCGCCACCATTCCGCCGACCATCGCCGTAAACAGGATCGCGGGGCCGGTCATGACGCCGCCCGCCACGATCAGTGGAAGCATTGTCGTCATCAGCGTAAAGCAAAGACGGTCATCCTTCAACTCGTTGGCACGCTGCATCGCTTCGGTCTTATCCACGATGGTATTGGACTGCGCAATGTCATTGCACAATTTATCATGATCATCATAGATATTATAGATCTTGTAGATCAGAGTGGCTGCCTGTGACATATCCTCCAGCGTATCTGCCAGATCAAACAGCTTTGTATAATTGGGATTATCAATCGACTTCGCCATAGAAAGCCGGAATTTTGTGATCGCGCTGCCGGCCTCCATACCATCCGCAACGATCATAACATAGGTTTTTGGATCCCTCATATCCAGGGCCAGTATATATTTTTCATCATCCGCGCCCGGAATGATATACGAATATACATTCTTCGCCGTTTTTGCAAGATCGACCAGCTCCGACAGCTTGGCGGCATCACTCGTCGTCATGCTGTCATGATTTTCAACAACATAATCCAGAACGACATCCTGCAGCTCCTCATCGACATCGCTCAGATCGATCGTACCGCTGTTGCCCGCAGATGTCACGGTGTTGTTGACCTTTGCGTTTTTCAGGGCTGCATCGGACTGGCTGCCGACCTTTTCCCAGTCCACCGGGTCGCCCACATAAATCGCCTGACTGGGAAGATTGTACTCGACCGACAGATTGCCCGGCACATAGGCGTGGTTATTATCGTCGAAATAGCCCTCTGCCACATAGCAGCCCGTCTCGCTGTCGTATTTGGCCTCCATGACCTTTTTCACGTTGTTTTTCGTGCTGGTTACATAAACGGATCTCAAGGACTCGCCGTTTTCAAAGGCCACCTCAAAACGATAGGGCGGCAGCGTCAGATAGTATCCCACCGACGGGCGGATATTCTGGCTGTGATACTTCAGCAGATCTACCTCCTGCATGCCGTGGCCTTCCACAAACAGGGTAAACTTTGTCAGCACAGGCATCGCGGCCTGATAATAGACAACATGGGACGCCGTCAGCGTCTCCTCATCAGCGCCGGCGCAGGACGCCGTGATGGTATACGCGGTCTCAGTCTGACTCGGCAGCGTCACCGTGCACTGATAGGCACCCGCCTTATTGGCCGTCACGGTATCCACGGTCTGACCATCCAACTGAATGGTCACCGCGCCGTTTGCCGGTGCGATACCCTCTACCATGACAGTATTCTTTCCGGTCCGCTCTGGCCCGGTAATGGACAGGGAAACCACCTTCTCGTTCAGAATACCGACGATCTCCATGTCGCTCCTGTCCTTTTCCTGATACAGCAGCGCGGCATAGCCGGCCATATCGCCCTGCCCGGTAAGCCTGACATAGAACCGGATGGTGGACTCCCGCTCCGTCAGAGGGATCACAACGACCTTGCCCGACTCATCCGTCTGTTCAAAGTCCTGGCACAGCACGTCGTTGACCTTCAGTGAGCTCTGTTCCAGCTCCGTCTGCGCGGGGATCCTGATCTTTACCCGCTGATTGGAAAGCGTTGCCCAGGTGTCCTCCGGAACAGAGACAGTAACGGTAACCGTCATGTAGCCGTTGCTCTGGATGCTGTTAATATCCGCGTAGAAGCGGCTTTTCGTCCGATCCAGCACCTTGCTGGAGGTCGCCGTGCCGCCATCAGTGGCAACAAAGAGCAAACCATTTTCGATGGCGTAAATCGTAGCGGCCGAATTCAGCTTTGTGTATAACACCACATTGGGGCAGTTCGCAAACGCGCTTTCCCCCACGCTGGTCACGCTGTCCGGGATGAACGCATAGGTCAATCCCACGCAGTCCCGCATCAGGTACCCGGGGATCGCCGCCATTCCTTCCTCAAACGTCACCGCCTCAAGCTTCTCGCACTTATAGAACGGCCCGTGACCGTAAGTGCCGTCGGCGTATGCGGTGTCTACCGTTTTCAAGGTCGCCGGGATCGTGATGTTGGTCAGCGCGGTG
>CAKTZN010000067.1 GCA_934635545.1 uncultured Oscillospiraceae bacterium
TACTGCTTGTGGAAGCTGTCCAGATAGGGCAGCAGGAACTGGCTGGTGACGGTATCGGACGCGCCGATGGTCAGGTGCCCCATCTGCAGCTCGCGGGTCTGGCTCAGCTTGGCCTCGCCGGTCTCCAGCAGGCCGATGGCGCTGCGGACATATTCATACAGCAGCTTGCCGTCCGCCGTCAGCGTGACGCCCCGGCTGTTGCGGGCGAACAGACGGGTCTGCAGGTCGCTCTCCAGTTGCTTGATGGACTGGCTGACGGCGGATTGACTGATGTACAGTGCCTGCGCCGCGGCGGTGATGTTGCCTGCCTCCGCCACTTCCTTGAATACCTTGTAGAGTTCCAGTTTAACGGCCATTTCAACCATCCTTTCATAAGGTAAAACGATATGTCGATAATTTGACATTTGAAATAATTATACCAGATATGCCGCCAAATGCAAGCCCCAATTTGACGTTTTTCCCGCCGTGTGGTACAATCAGTTGAGCGATTCATACAAAATATTGAGGTGACCGTATGCAGCAGATCAAACGTGCCTGGAACAACCAGGACTTAGCCAATAAGGTGATCCTTGTCACCGGCGTCATCATGGCCATCGTGTGCCTGGTGATGGGACAGGGGAAGTACGGCGTGGTGTTCATCGTGTTGATGTTCGCCTTTGTGGCGGCCCACACCACCCAGCGCACCAAGCGGCTGCGCCGCCTGTACGGCGGCATGTACTTCCACATGCCCGACGGCGAGGTGGTGCCCATGAGCTTCGAGCAGGTGGCCGCGGAATATGTGAAGGGCCAGCAGGGCAAGTACGCCGACCGAAGCGTGTCCCTGTGGTTCCCCTACTGGCGGATCAACGAGGACGGCATGCTGGACACCGCCTTCGGCCTGGAGATCGACCTGGCGGGGTTTGACGATCCCGACGGGCTGCTGCCCCGGCTGAAGAAGGGCGACTTCATCTATGTGACGGGCCGGGTGCAGGCCAAGCGCCGGGACTACTTCTGCATCGACCGGGTGGAGGAGATCCGCCGCCAGGAGACCCGGCCATGAAGCAGGACTGGAGCGATCTGCGCTCGTTCATCCACGGGGTGATCAACCTGATCTGGCCGGTATTCGCCTACGATCTGGCGGAGCTGGCGTCGCTGATCATCGGGGGGTATAGCTGGGCCACCATGGTGCCCTCTACCATCATGCTGATCCTGCCCATCGTGTCCGACGTGGTGGCCATGGTGGTGGCGGGTGTGCGGTACTACCGGCGGCAGAGCGTGCTGGCGCTGATGGGACTGATCTTCTCCATCGCGGCGCTGGCGCTGTATTACATCCTGCGGGTGATGATGCAGTTCTCCCTGGGCTGGCTGGAACCGGCGGTGTAAAGTAGACTGGCACAAAATCTTCGATTTTGTTGCGGGGGTTTGGTGTCTCATGTCATTTTGTAGGGGGCGATGCCCACATCACCCCGCACAGTTTTGATGGATTTTTCGGTAAAACGGCGGGCCGATGCACCCCAAGGGTACTTGTTCCGCTTCGCTCCACTGCGTGGGCATCGGCCCCTACGAGAGGTTCGCGAACCCATCCTCATCCTACCGCAAAACCACAATTTCGGTCGCATGGCGGGGGTGATCACACCCCGCCGTCTCAAAACCACAATTTCAGGAGTATTTACCATATGAAACAGGAACGCATCAATGTTGGCACCATCGTCAACGCACATGGCATCCGGGGCGAGGTAAAGCTGAACCCCGTGGGGTTCGACCCCGCCTTTCTGGCGGAGTTCGACCGGTTCTGCATCGGCGGCAAGGAGACGGAGGTGCTCTCCTCCCGCGTCCACAAATCCGTGCTGCTGCTGACGCTGCCGGGGGTAGAGGACATGGACGCCGCCCTGGCCCTGAAGGGCAAGACGGTGGCCATCTACGCCGACGACGTGGCGCTGCCGGAGGGTGAGTACTTCGACGTGGAGCTGGAGGGCTGCGCGGTGCTGGACGACGCCACCGGCGAGGAGATCGGCAAGCTGACGCGGGTGCTGCACTATCCCGCCCACAAGGTCTATGAGGTGAAGGGCAGCCGGGAGTATCTGATCCCCGCCGTGCCAGGGGTGTTCATCGCGTCGGTGGACATCGGCGCAGGCGTGGTGCGGGTACACATGATGAAAGGACTGGCCGTTGATGAGAATTGACATTATGACGCTGTTCCCCGACGCCATCCACGCCATGATGGATCAGTCCATCATCGGCCGGGCCCAGGAGCGGGGCTATATCACCATCGCCACCCACCAGATCCGGGACTATACCACCAATAAGCAGATGCAGGTGGATGACTATCCCTACGGCGGCGGCCGGGGCGCGGTGATGCAGGCCGACCCCCTGTACCGCTGCTGGCAGCACATCTGCGACGAAGCGGGCCAGCGGGTACACACCATCTACATGTCCCCCTGCGGCCGCACCTTCGACCAGCAGGTGGCCCGGGAGATCAAGGAGAAATACGACCATCTGATCCTGGTCTGCGGCCACTATGAGGGCGTGGACGAGCGGTTCCTGGAGGAGTGTGTGGACGAGGAGCTGTCGCTGGGCGATTTCGTGCTGACCGGCGGCGAGATCCCCGCCATGGCGGTGGCGGACTGCCTGTGCCGCATGGTGCCCGGCGTGCTGCCGGAGGAGAGCTGCTACACCGAGGAGAGCCACTGGGACGGCCTGCTGGAGTATCCCCAGTACTCCCGGCCCGAGGAGTGGCACGGCCGCAAGGTGCCCGCCGTGCTGCTGAGCGGCCATCACGGAAACGTGGCGGACTGGCGGAAGAAGGAGAGCTATAAGCGCACCATGCTGCGCCGCCCGGACATGTTCGCCAAATTCGATGAAAAGACCCTGACCACCAAGCATGACCGCAAGGTCCTGGCCGAGGCCAAGGCCGAATTCGCCGCCATGCAGGCGGAGCAGGAAATGCCGGAGGCCTGACGCGTTAGTAACAAACACCCCACACTCACCCCTCGGGGGTGGTTCCAAGGGAGGGGGCCGCAGCCCCCTCATTGGTCGTTTTAAGGGATGGGGATCTGTAAGGGGAAGGGGAAATACGAAATCCCCTTCCCCTTACATGGCGTTTTTGCCCACTTTTGCGGCCACGGGCAAAAGTGGGTCGCCTCCGCAGAGGCGAAACTCTCTGAAAATCAAAACCCACAAAAAAGAGACGCTCTTTCGAGCGTCTCTTTTTATGAATCAGAACGAGGTTCTAAATTAGAACTCCTTCTTCTTGCCGATGACGACAGCGCCGCCAGCGACGGACAGCAGGCTCATGCCAACATACATGGCAACACCAGCGTCGAAGGTCTTAGCGGAGTTCACACCGTCCTTGGTGGGGGTCTTGGTGTTGTCACCAACGACATACCAGTCACCGGTCAGAGCAACGTAGCCAGAGGGAACAGCGATGGTCACACCAGCGTCCAGCAGATCCTGGATGTTGATGTCATCCTCGTACAGGTAGCCAGCGCCGTTGATGTTCTGCTGGGAAACCTTCAGGGTCTTCTTGCAAGCAACGCAGTAAGCCTCGTAGACACCAACGTCAACGGACTTCATGCCAGCCTTGGGAACGAACAGGACGTGCTGGCCGGGGATGCCGGCAGCAGGAGACTGATCCTTCACATAGATGATCTTGCCATCAACCAGAGCCTTCCAAGCACCGGTGTCGCCCTTCTGAGCGTCCTTGGCATAGTAGGTGTTGCCATCAGCGGAGACATACTCGTAACCAGCATCATGCTTGGTAGTCTTGCAATCCCACTTGGTAGCATCGACCTTCTTGGCGGTGTACATATAGTTAGCGCCGTAAGCTTCGATCTTGTCACCCAGAGTGACGTCAGCCTTGGTGGTGCCATCAACCCAGATCTCGGTGCCGTTCTTGTCACCAACCAGGTAGAAGGAGCCGTCGGAACCCTCGAAATAAGCAACAACGTTGCTTTCGGTACCAGTGGCCTTGTAAGTGGTAGCCTCGTGATAGGTGTAGACAGTGCAGCCATCGTTCTGGTTCGCATAGAACTTGTCGCCGTCCTTAGGACCAGCGGCGAAGGCCACGGTGCACAGGCTCAGAGCCATAACCAGGCTCAGAACCAGAGCAACAATTTTCTTCATGTTCTTTTTCCTCCATAAATTTTTTTCGCAAAAACGTTGTTTATCGTTTTTACAGTTGCAAGTATACCATAAATTTCTCCCCCGTCAAGGCTTTCGGACGGATTGTTTCCAAAGTGTAACCTTTTGCAGAAGGTTTGTTACCGCCGGGCGGACAGGGGGATTTCTCTTATTGACAAAATTCGGCAACTATGCTACGATTGTTCGTACAAGGCTTCGGCCTTGGGCAAGGGTATTACATAACATTGCGGGGCGGTTGAGCCTGATAACCTCCGAAAGGAGGTGAGATCATGCCGATTACCATTACATTCCATCTGTTTGGACTTGTGTTCACACTGCGGATAAAATGGGAAAACCGCCACTCTGCCAAGTGACGGTTTTCGGATTATAATCTAAAACTATTACCTTGACGGGCTAAACCGCTCTGCGGTAATACCCTTGCTTTTATTATATCCATTTTCCTCGATATGTCAAGCCCCATAGGTCTTGACAACAGGCACTGCATACCTATTATAATATACAGATCGCAAATTGTCGAAAACCGTCGCCTTTGGGCGGCGGTTTTTTATTACACGCAGGGTGCGGTCTGCCCGTTTCCGGCAGCGCGCCCGGAAAGGAACGACATATGAAACGTGCAAACGGAACTGGCAGCATCGTCCGGCTGTCCGGCAGGCGCAGGCGTCCCTGGGCGGTGAAGGTCTCCTGCCGCGACGAGGGCGGACGCACCGTGCAGCGGGCCATCAGCTATCACGAGCGGGCCGCCGACGCCCAGACCGCCCTGGAGGACTATAACCGCCGGGCGGCCCAGGGCTTCGGCCTGGGCGCGGACATGACGGTGGAGCAGGTGTTCCGCGGCTGGAGCGCCCGGGAATACCGCAAGCTGAAAAAGGGCTCTATCACCAGCCACAACGCCGCGTGGCACAAGCGGGTCAGCCGGTTCGCCGGACGCAAAATGCGCAGCGTGACGCTGGACGAATGGCAGTCCATTCTGGACGAGGACGAGCGGCAGGGCATGTCCCGGTCGGTGATCATGAACGACGCCATCCTGATCCGTGCGCTGAACCGCTACGCCATGGAGCGGGACATCATCACCAAGGACTACTCCGCGTATCTGGACATCCCACAGGCGGAGGTGAAGCAGCCCCGGGGCGCGCTGACGGAGCGGCAGGTGCGCAAGCTGAAGCAACTGGCCCGGGAGGGGATGCCCTGGGCCGACACGGCGCTGATGCTGTGCTATACGGGGTTCCGGATCAACGAATTCCTGGCGCTGACGGCGCAGTCGTACCATCCGGAGGGCGACTATTTACAGGGCGGGCTGAAAACCGCCGCGGGGCGGGAGCGCATCGTGCCGGTGCATCCCCAGATCGCGCCGTATCTGGCGGCGTGGCTGGCAAAGGGCGGCCAGACCATCGTGTGCCGGGACGACGGGCGGCCCATGCGGGACACGGAGTATCGCAGGCACTTCGCCGAGCTGATGGCCCGGATCGGCGCGGAGGACGCCACGCCCCACTGCTGCCGCCACACCTTCGCCACCCGGCTGCACGCGGCGGGCGTCGATCCCATCACGGTGAAATGGCTGATGGGCCACAGCACAAAGGCGGACATCACGGCCCATTACACCCACAAAACGCTGGCGGTTCTGCGCCGCGGGATACAGCGTCTTTCGTGACGGGTGTTAGTAACAGGTCAGTCACGGGTCAGGCACAGACACAGGCGGCAAAGGGGCGTTTTTGCGGGATTTCCGCGTTTTCCGCGCATAAACAACGTTTTTGCGAAAAAAATTTATGGAGGAAAAAGAACATGAAGAAAATTGTTGCTCTGGTTCTGAGCCTGGTTATGGCTCTGAGCCTGTGCACCGTGGCCTTCGCCGCTGGTCCTAAGGACGGCGACAAGTTCTACGACAAGCAGACTTCCGGTGCTGACACCAAGACCTACACTTACGTTGCAGCTACCACCTATAAGGCTGGCGCTGATAACCGTCTGGCTTATCTGACCGATGGTAAGGACGTTTATGAGGTTGGCGGCAAGGACGGCGACACCCTGTATGTTGCTGGCAGCGCTGTTGCTGACATCACCCTGGGTGACTATGTGAGCGATTTCGCTGACATCACCTACAAGGCCACTGCCGAGGAAGTCAAGGCTTCCGCTTGGTCCTGCACCACTGATAAGTATGACGCTGGTTACAAGCTGGTTTGGTCCGATGGTAAGACCTACTATGCTGAGGATGCCAAGACTGGCGATGACAACGCTTACAATGTTCTCGTCAATGGCGAGATCAAGCTGGTCAAGGATCAGAAGGTCATCAAGGGTCAGCATGTCCTGTATGCCAAGGATGGCAAGCCCACCGAGGTCGGTGTTGGCGTGTACGAGGCTTACTGCGTTGCTTGCAAGAAGAACATCAAGATCTCCGACAAGATGATCAACGAGGCTGGTTATCTGTATGACACCACCATCACCATCGACACCCTGCGCGCTGCTGGCGTGACCGTCGCTGTTCCCTCTGGCTACAAGGCCGTGGAAGGCAACTGGTATGTCATTGGTGAGGCCACTGCCACCAAGCCCGCTGACGGTGTGAACTCTGCTAAGACCTTCGACGCTGGTGTTGCCATGTATGTTGGCATGAGCCTGCTGTCCGTCGCTGGCGGCGCTGTCGTCATCGGCAAGAAGAAGGAGTTCTAATTTAGAACCTCGTTCTGATTCATAAAAAGAGACGCTCGTAAGAGCGTCTCTTTTTATGTGGGTATTAATAAGGGCGGGGCGATGTGGGCATCGCCCCCTACGGATGTCTACCGAGGGTACACCGTAGGGCGGGGTGACCACACCCCGCCGCCGGCAATGCGGCAGGGTATTATGCGGCGGCATGTGGTCATGCCGCCCTACGAAATGAAAGCGGTATACAGCGCAAAAATAGGGCGGACAGAGTCGTCCGCCCCTACGAAGCATCACAGGAAACCCTGGTATTTTTTTGCCTTTGTTACTAACGCGCTGCGAGAAAAATCAGAAGGAGACCACCAGCAGCATCTTGAAACGTTCCTGGCCGTAGACGGCGTGGGGGACGTTCTTGGGCATGACCAGGGTCTCGCCCTCGGTGAGGACGAACACCTCGCCGCCCACGGTGAAGCGGCCGGTGCCCTCCAGCACCGTGACCATGGCGTCGCCGCCGCTGGCGTGGGTGGAGATCTCCTCGTCCTTCTCAAAGGAGAAGACGGTGACGCTCATCAGCTCGTTCTGCACCAGGGTCTTGCTGACCACCTGGCCCGGCTGGTAGTCCACCAGGTTCTTCAGCAGCAGCTTTTCCTGCTTGGCGATATTCTTATACATAACGATACCTCCTGTTTTTCTCAGTGTTTGCCGCGCCGGGGCGGTTTATTCCGCTTGTCCACGGTGACGGTGAACATGACCGGCAGGTCAAGGCGGAGGGCCGGAAGGCGCAGGTGCTTGACGTATTTGTTGTAGAAGTCCGGGAAGGTCATGGGGCCGGGCGCGGAGGAGTTGGGGAAGGCGTAGCGGCCATCGGGGCAGCGGCTGACCAGCACATAGTGGCGGGAGCGGCCCGTGTGGTACCACAGGATCCCGGCCTTGGCGTCCTTCAGATCCCGGTAGCGCAGGCCGGTGATCCTCATGCCGAAGCGATAGACGCCGCGGCAGACGTGGCCGATGCTGGTGCCGAAGACGCCCCGGAGGAACACCCGGTCATGGAAAAACTGCCAGACCTCCGTCTCGGTCACCGGCTGGGCGAAGTAACGGGCGGCGTTATAGACCGCCATGAAGCCGCAGCCCACCTTGGCCACCGTGCGGCAGCCGTAGGGGATGTCGGTCATAAGGTGCTGGCGGATCAGGTAGCCCTGTTCGTCGCGGCAGCGTTCGGGAATATTCATTGTTTCCATTGCGCGTCCCCCCTTCCCTTTTCCTCTATGATACCACCTTTTCCCCCAAAGGGCAAGGCGGTTTGTTGTCCCGGCGGAGACAACCGCCGTCCGGCTGGCCATCAGGGACAGGAGGTGAGGCAACATGGAGCCTTATGAGGGCGTCAGCGCGGAGTGCAGCCTGTGCGGCGGCGAGATCTACCGCGGCGAGGACTACTACGCCGTCAACGGCCGGGCCATCTGCCGGGACTGTCTGGCGGACTACGCGGCGCAGGTGCTTGCGCCGTTTCTGGTGAAGGGAGGGTAAGCGATGGGCAGGACGACGGCATGGGAGACGTACATGCGGCGGGCGGCGGCACAGTTGGGCCGGGCCTGCGCCGAGACGGCGGCTCACATGGCCGAAAACGAGACCACCTCCGTGCGGGAGATCCGGGAGCTGGCCGGGGCCATGAAGGAGCTGACGGCGCTGCACGCGGCGCTGGGCGGCGACGGGACAGTGCCCCAGAGCAGCGTGCAGGTGGCCTTTGACGAGGAGCGCCGGGCCTGGACGGAGTAAAGACGGCCAACCGGGGATAGCTTTTTGCGGCGGGATGTGGTATGATAGTGCCAAACGCAACAACAGGAGGTAATCCCCATGAGACGTAAATTGACCGCGTGGCTGCTGGCGCTGGTGATGGCGCTGACGCTGGTGGGCTGTGCCGACGACGTCACCGTCATCGGCGTCACCACCGGCGGCGATCAGGAGCCGCAGCAACAGCAACAACAGGACGTGCTGCCGGACGACACCCAGCCCTCCGGCACAGCGGAGGCGGACGACAGCAGCGCCGACACCCCCGCCATCGACGAGGACGGCAGCTACACCAGCAAGGAGGACGTGGCGCTGTACATCCACACCTACGGCCATCTGCCGGGGAATTTCATCACCAAGAAGGAGGCCCAGGCACTGGGCTGGAGCGGCGGTTCGCTGGAGCCCTACGCGCCGGGGAAGTGCATCGGCGGCAGCCATTTCGGCAACTATGAGGGCCTGCTGCCGGAGGCGGAGGGGCGCTCCTACACCGAGTGCGACATCGACACGCTGGGCGCCGACAGCCGGGGCGCGAAGCGGATCGTGTTCTCCAACGACGGGCTTGTGTACTACACCGGCGACCACTACGCCAGCTTTGCGCTGCTGTACGGGGAGGAATGAGGATGCGCTTCATATTGGACGGCGGCAGCGTGGGCAGCCGCCAGGCACTGCATCAGACGCTGGCGGCGGGGCTGCGGTTCCCGGACTGGTACGGCGGCAATCTGGACGCGCTGCACGACTGCCTGACGGACGTGGGGGAGCCCACGGAGCTGGTGATCCGCAACGGCCAGGCGCTGGACGAGGCCATGGGCGATCAGGCGGCGGCGCTGCGGCGGGTGCTGGCGGACTGCGCGGCGGAGAACGAGTGGTTCACCGTGGTGTGGGAGGAATAAACAAAAAAACAGGAGATGCGATGCATCTCCTGTTTTTTATTGCTTGTAAGAAACTTACTTCAGCTCGACCTTGCCGCCGACTTCCTCGACCTGCTTCTTCAGAGCCTCGGCGTCCTCCTTGGA
>CAKTZN010000068.1 GCA_934635545.1 uncultured Oscillospiraceae bacterium
GACGTACCGCTGAACGCCACAGGCGCCATCGCCGTACACATCCGGCACCTGCGGGAAAAGCTGGAGATCAACCCCTCGGAGCCGCGATACATCAAGGTGGTCTGGGGCAAGGGCTATAAAATGGAGGGAACTCTCACATGAAGCGACTTCTGAACCAAACCTGGGCCAAGCTGGCGGCCTTCTTTCTGACGCTGCTGTTCGGCACGATGACCGCCGTTCTGGCCGTTGGCGGCATCAGCATCCTCATCAACTACAATGTCTTCCTGGACGGCGGCGCAGCTCTGCGGGAGGAGATGTACGAGGGAAGCTGCACCAGCGCCATTTACCACGCCCACCACTATCTGCAGGACACGCTGGCCGACGCGGGTCTGCTGGCCGATGACACTATCACCGATACCTCGGATGACGGTACCGCCGACGCCCCGGATCATAGCGCCGCCCCCAGTGCGGACATCACCGCCGAGGAACAGCAGCAGGTACTGGACGATCTGTCCCGCGCCTTTGCCCAGGCGTTTCCGCGGGAGACCAGCACCTGTCATCTGGCGGTCATCGACCCGGAAAACGGCGAGATCATCTTTGAAAACTTCGCCCTGACGGACAGCGACAAGCCGCTGTATTCCAAACAGATGACCTTTACCTATGCCATCTCCGACGGGCACACGGAGGAGATCACCTTTACCGCTGACCTGCTGCGCATGGATACCTCGTCCGGATCCTTCTATCTGATATCCGCATGGCTGCTGGAGCACACCGATCTGACCATATTCCTGGCGATACTGCTTCTGCTGCTGACGCTGTTCTTCTTCTGCTTCTCCATGGCCTCCGCCGGACACTGGGCGGGCCACGAGGGCATCCACCTGACGTGGCTGGACAAGATCCCGGCGGACGTGTGGCTGCTGGCGCTGCTGTGCGCGTTCTTCATCGGCTGGGACACCTTCTACTATGGATTGGGGCGGCTCTGGTTCATTATGGCGCTGATCCCCTTCGTGCTGCTGTTTCTGTGCGTGTTCGCCGCCCAGTGCAAGGCGGGTTCGCTGCTACGGGGCTCGCTGATCGCGCGGGTGCTGCGGCTGGTGTGGCGCATCATCAGGGCCGTGGGCCGGGGCCTGTACCGCACCGCCGCAAGCCTGCCCCTGGTGTGGAAAACCGCGCTGGTGACGCTGCTGCTGTTCTTTTTCGAGACGCTCAACAGCTCCGCCAACGGCATTTTTGTAATAATGAAGCTGGTGGAGTTCATTGCCATCCTGTACATCGCCCTGAACCTGCGCATCCTGCAGAAGGGCGGCGAGAAGCTGGCGGAGGGCGACCTCTCCCAGAGCATCGACACCAGGCCGCTGATCGGCGACTTCAAGCGCTACGGCCAGCGGATGAACGACCTGCGCACCGGCATGGAGCGGGCAGTGCAGGAGCAGACCAAGGCCGAACGCATGAAGACCGAGCTGATCACCAACGTGTCCCACGACATCAAGACACCCCTGACCTCCATTGTCAACTATGTGGATCTGCTGCAGAAGGTGGACGTCCAGCCGGAGACGGCGCGGGAGTACATCGCCGTGCTGGATCGCCAGAGCCGCCGGCTGAAAAAGCTGACGGAGGATCTGGTGGAGGCGTCCAAGGCGTCCTCCGGTGCGCTGCCGGTGGAGCTTCAGCCCACGGATGTGGCCGTGCTGTTTGATCAGATCGTAGGCGAGTATCAGGAGCGGCTGGCCGACTGCCGCCTGACGCTGGTGGCCCGTCCGCCGGAGAAGCCCGTCTCCGTGCTGGCCGACGGCAAGCTCCTCAGCCGCGTCATGGACAATCTGGTCAGCAACATCTGCAAATACGCCCTGGAGGACACCCGCGTCTACGTCGTGGCCGCCAGCGACGATGAGACCGTCACCATCAGCTTCAAGAATGTCTCCCGGGCTGAGCTGAACATCTCCCCCGACGAGCTGATGGAGCGCTTCGTCCGGGGCGATGCCTCCCGCCATACCGAGGGCAGCGGCTTAGGGCTTTCCATCGCCGGAAGTCTGGTGCGTCTCATGAACGGCACGTTTGCCCTGTCCATCGACGGCGACCTGTTCCGCGCCGATATTACCCTTCCCCGTGCGTGACACTTTAGTTTGTCAAAAAAGGGCATAGCCCTTTTTTGACAAATCAGGAATCGCTCCGACCCGCGCTTTTCCGCCCATAAATGGGCGAAAAAACACTCTCTCCGCGCAAAGTGTTTTTCGCCACATACATGCTGCGGCGAAAAACGATTTCAATCGTTCGCCGCCATGGCGGGCGGCGAATTCTGCGAAGCTTTTTTGACAGGCTGAAAATAGGGCGTGAGTCTTATGAAAGAGACTCACGCCCTATTTGTTTGTCTTGACAAACGGGGAAAGCGTTCTATAATAGTTGTACATACAACGATGTAGCTGCAACTTTCCTTGGAATTCAGGAGGTGCTCATGGATATTACAGAGCGGAAGATCACAAAAATCGCCCGCGAGGCGGAGAAGCTGGTGCTGCGGACGCTGCGGGAAAAGGATGTGGGCACGGCGGAGATCGACCTGATCCACGCGCTGCGCCACAATCCCGGCTGCACCCAGGCGGCGCTGGCGGAGCTTCTGCACGCCGACAAGGCCGCCATCGCCCGGCGAACCAGAAATCTGGAGGCAAAGGGGTATCTCGTCCGCAGGGACGCCCCCAACGACCGGCGCAGCCAACTGCTGTACCCCACGAAAAAGGCGGAGGGGCTGCGATCCTCCAAGGCGGAGATCGAGGCGGCCTTTTACGAGTATCTGATCGGCACGCTGGCGCCGGAGGAGGCCGCCGCCTTCACGGCGGCGCTGGATAAGCTGTACGCGGCGTCCAAGACAGAGAGCCGCGGAGGGTTCCCGCACTTTTTGCGCATGACAGGAGGTGACGCGGACGATGAAGCGTGACAAGACCTTTCGCCCCGACAGGATCGGCGCCTATTTCCGCGTGGAGTGGCTGTCGCTGCTGCTGGTGACGGTCTCGGGGCTGATCTACAACGTGGGCCTGCTGGCCACACCGTGGTTCGAGGGACGGCTGGCCCAGTGCCTTGCCGACATTCTGGGCGGCAATGAGACCGCCGCCGGAATGGTGATGCTGGTGCTGGCCTATATCGCCGTGACCCTGCTGGTGCAGGCCGCCCGGTTCATCAAGCGGTTCTATGTCCGCCGCTTTGCCAACAACATCAACCGCCGGATGAAGGGCATCCTGTACGCCAATCTGGTGCGGCAGAGCCGAACCGCTCTGGAGCAGGAGGGCGCAGGTGAGTTGATGACCAAGGCCATCTCCGACGTGGACGACTGCGTAGAGGGCATGCGGAAATTCACCACCGAGATCTTCGACACCGGCGTGGCCCTGGCCGGTTACGCCGTGATGCTGCTGGTGTACGACTGGCGGCTGGCGCTGCTGAGCCTGCTGTTCACGCCGGTTTCCTACTTCTGCGCGGCGTGGATGAAAAAGCCGGTGCAGCGGGCGGGCGCCGCCTATAAGAAGGCGGCGGGCGCACTCAGCGCGGCCACGCTGGATCGTGCCCAGAACGCCGTGACCTACCGCATCTACGGCTGCGAGAGCGCCCGCGAGGCACGGTATGAGGACGCGCTGGATACCTACGAAAAAACCGCCGTGCGCAGCAATGTGTGGCAGTCGGCCCTGCCGCCGCTGTATCTGGCCGTATCAGGGGCGGGCACGCTGTTCATCCTGTGGTTCGGCGCGAAAAACGTGCTGGGCACCGGCTGGAACACCTGGGACATTGCGGCGTTCACCACGTTTCTCTCCTGCTTCACCAAGCTGACGGTGAAATCCTCCAAGGTGGCCAAGCTGTTCAACGCCGTACAGAAGGCGGAGGTCTCCTGGAAACGTATCAAGCCGCTGATGAAAACGCCGGAGGCGCTGGCGCCGCTGGCCATCCCGGCCCCTGCCGACGTGACGCTGGACAAGCTGTCCTTCGCCTATGGGGATGAGCCGGTGTTCTCCGGCCTGACGCTGACGGCCCATCCCGGCGACATCATCGGCGTCACCGGGCCGGTGGCCTGCGGCAAATCCACCTTCGGGCGGGTGTTCCTGTGCGAAGCGCCCTACGGCGGCTCGGCCAAATTCGGGCAGAAGGAGTTCTCCGCCCTGACACCCCGGCAGATCGCCGCCACCGTGGGCTATCTGGGCCACGACCCGGAACTGAGCGCCGACACCATCCGGAGCAACGTCCTGTGCGGCGACGAACAGGACGCCGCACCGTATCTGGCCGCGACGGCACTGGAGGCGGAAGTACAGGCCATGGAAAACGGGGCCGACACCGTCATTGGCAGCAGCGGCACCCGCCTGTCCGGCGGACAGGCCCAGCGGCTGGCGCTGGCCCGTACCCTGGCCCATCCCCGGCCGGTTCTGGTGCTGGATGACCCCTTCTCCGCCCTGGATCGCAATACCGAGGATATCGTATTTGCAAATTTACAGACCTACGCCAAGGATAAGGTGATGTTCCTGATCTCCCACCGGCTGTACCACTTCCCCCAGATGCGGCAGGTGATCTTCATGGAGGATGGCAGAACTGCCGTCGGCACCCATGAGGCGCTGATGGCGTCCGAGCCGGTGTACCGCCAGTTGTACGAAAGCCAGACGGGAGGTGCGCAGGCATGAGGAAGGCACGCAAAAACGGCGTGTTCACCGCCATCGGGATGGCGGCGAGGGCGCACCATCTGCTGACCGCGGGCACACTTCTGTGCGTGGCAGCGTCGGTGGCGGCATCGCTGCTGCCGCCGCTGCTGCTGGGGCGCGTCATCGACCGGCTGACCGCCGGCATCCCGCTGACCCTTCTGGCGGTGCTGCTGTACTTCGGCAGCCTCGCCCTGGAGGGCGTGCTCTCCTCGGCGCAGGAGAGCCTGCTGGTGCTGTTCGGCCAGAAGATGACCCACGCGCTGCGCTCGGAGATGTCCCAGAAGCTGACACGGCTGCCCGCCGGTACGCTGGCGGGGCAGAATCCCGGCCAGGTGGCCGCCCGGTTTTCCGGCGATGTGGACACCGTGGAGGCGCTGTTCACCTCCGGCATCATCAGCATGGTGGCGGACGCCTGCCGTATCGTCTCCATCATGGCGGTGATCGCCGTGAAGAACACCGGTCTGGCGCTGATCCTGCTGTTGGTGCTGCCGCTGTTCGCGGCATTCACCCGCCATGTGCAGAAGCGGATGCTGGCGGCGCAGCTTGACAACCGCCGCGCCGTCGCCGCCGTGTCCGGCCAGGTGCCGGAGACACTGCACAACATCCGCACCATCCGGGCGCTGGGACTGGAAGCCTATATGGAGCGCCGCTATGACCGGCGCATCGGCGACAGCTATGCCGCCATGGAGCGCACCAACTTCTATGACGCGGTCTATTCGCCGGTGGTGCTGCTGCTGAACGCCGTCGTGGTGGGCGCCGTCATGCTGCTCTCCGCCTCCGGCAAAGCGGAGATCCTGACCCTGTTCGGCATGTCGGTGGGCACCTCGGTGGCGGTCATCAACTACATCTCCCGCATTTTCGCCCCTATTGAGAGTCTCGGCATGGAGATTCAAACCATCCAGTCGGCCATGGCGGGCGTCAAGCGGATCGACGCATTCCTGGCCCAGCCGGAGCGCACCGTTCCCCCGGAGACGGAAACAGTCCCGCGGGGCGATGTGGTGCTCTCCCATGTGACCTTCGGCTATGGGGAAAAACCGGTGCTGAAGGATTTCTCCCTGACCGTAAGGCAGGGAGAACAGGTCACGCTGGTAGGCCGGACAGGTGTGGGAAAGAGCACCGTGTTCAAGCTGCTGCTGGGACTCTATCCGCCCCAGGCCGGTACGGTCACCATCGGCGGCGTGGACGCCGCCGCCATCCCGGACGGGGCGCGGCGCGCCTGCATCGGCTGCGTGGAGCAGCATTTCTCCCGCGTGCCGGGAACGGTGCTGGAGCAGATCACCCTGAACGATCCCCATATCACGGTCGAAATGGCCCGCAGCGCGGCCAGGCTGGCCGGGATCGACGAGGCCATCCAGGCGCTGCCGGAGGGCTATGACACCGTGTGCACCGACGGCATGTTCTCCCAGGGCGAGTGGCAGCTTCTTTCCATCGCCCGTGCCGCGGCGGCGGATCCCGCGGTGCTGCTGCTGGACGAGATCACCGCCAATCTGGACGCGGAGACCGAGGCCCGTGTGCTGGACGCCCTGCGGCATGCCTCCCAGGGGCGCACCGTTCTCTCCGTCTCCCACCGGGTCTATGAGAGCCTGGGCGGCCGAACGATAGAGATCAAGCCCCAGCCGTAGCTTTACCAAAAAGGAATGGCCCATTTCATGAAATGGGCCATTCCTTTTCATATAGGACTCTCATAGACGGGCCCCTCATGCGGATCTCAGATGGGATAATGGCAAGAGGACACCGTTTATACCTCCGGAGAAGTTTCTGCCGCAAACTGCCGTCCCGTGTGGTCGATAGTGTAGTCTCCCGCCAGGATCAGTTGGCTGATGGGCACCACGGTGTAGCCCTCGTTGATGAGGTATTCCAGGATACGGGGCAGCGCCTCCGGCGTGTGCAGCGCCGCGTTGTGGAACAGCACGATGCTCCCCGGCTGCACCCTGGACGTCACCCGCTGATAGATGGTATCCGCATCATACTCCTTCCAGTCCAGGGAATCCCTATCGGCAACGACTTGAAGCCGTTGCCGATAGGGTTTGCGGGTTTGCCGGCGACGCGCATCAGGCAAAAATTTGACCTGTAAATGGGGCGGTTGAGGGGTGGTTCAGGCACGGGAGAGGTCAAAATTGAGGGGGTGTGCGCAAGAGAGAAAAGTTAAGGCACACCAAAATGTGTATGATTGAAAGTGAAAAATTCAACTGAATGAATTGTAAAAATTCGACTGAATGATGTTGCAAAATGGAAGGGAACGGGATATAATAAGAGCAATCCGGCATCGAGGTGATTGTAATGGACCATCCAAATTACAAACCCCGCGTAATCGACGTTAAGGTGGAGGAATACCTGTCCGCCTTTGGCGCCGTCTGCATTGAGGGGCCGAAATGGTGCGGTAAGACATGGACTTCTTCTTACCACAGCAAAAGTGAGATCTATATCGGTGATCCCGCCAATAACTTTCAAAACCGTCAGTTGGCTGAATTGTCTCCCTCTCTGGTTCTGGAGGGTGAGGCACCGCGCTTGATCGATGAATGGCAGGAAGTTCCGGCGCTCTGGGATGCTGTGCGATATAAAGTGGATCAAGCCTCAGAGAAAGGGCGATTTATCTTGACCGGTTCCGCTACGCCCAATCACAAGGGTATCCTGCACAGCGGTGCCGGGCGCATCGCAAAGCTAAGGATGCGTCCAATGTCCCTGTATGAGTCCGGTGATTCCAGCGGCAAGGTTTCTTTGGAAAAGCTGTGTCATGGCGAACTTACTCCTGCCATGACCGGTGATGTAGATCTCAAAAAGCTGATCGAACTGATCCTCCGCGGCGGCTGGCCCGGAAGTCTCGGGCTGCCGCTGGAACAGGCAATGCCGCTTCCTGCGGAATACTTGAACGCTGTCATCGACGATGATGTGTACCGCATAGATGGTATAAAGCGCGATACACAGAAAATGCGTTTGCTGCTGCGTTCGCTGGCACGGAACGAGAGTACTACCGTCACGAATAAGACCTTGATGAAAGATATTAAAGCTGTGGATGACGAGGACATTGACGGCAACACAGTAGCGGCCTACTTGGATATTTTCAAGCGGCTGTTTATCACGGATAATCAACCACCGTTCTCTGCCGGTATTCGCTCATCCGTCCGAGTAAAGCAGGCGGAAAAGCGACATTTCTCTGATCCGTCGCTGGCCTGTACATTGCTGAAGGCAACCCCTGCCAGACTGTTGGGTGATCTGGAAACACTCGGTTTTTTGTTTGAAGCCCTGTGTGAGAGGGATCTTCGTATTTATGCGGAATCTTTCGGCGCAAATCTATACCACTATCAGGACTACAAAAATCAGGAAATAGACGCGGTAATTGAATTGCCGGATGGGCAATGGTGTGCCTTTGAGATCAAGTTGGGCGCTAACCAGATCGACGTCGCGGCAGCAAATCTTTTGGAGATAGAGAAACAGATCGCAGAAGACCCAAAAGGCAAGCCGCCTGCCGTGCTCTGCATACTGTGCGGCATGGCGAGCGCCGCTTACCAGCGACCGGATGGGGTTTTTGTCGTGCCGATTACGGCCTTGAAAAACTAATTCTTTGGTTCTCAGTTGTAGTTCCATGGCAGTTCTTGGTATGGTATAATGCCTTTGGGCAGCTATACCTATCAGGAGATGTTGTAGTTCCCTGGTAGTTCTTGGTATGGTATAATATATACGGGTAATGCGTGTTGAAAATCATGGTTGTAGTTCCCTGGTAGTTCTTGGTATGGTATAATCAATTCCGCTTGGACCATCTGTTGCGCCATGTTGTAGTTCCCTGGTAGTTCTTGGTATGGTATAATTGACCACCATCCGAAATCAACGTCAGTGGTGTTGTAGTTCCCTGGTAGTTCTTGGTATGGTATAATGATAGCCAGTACAAATAGTTACTCCAAATAGTTGTAGTTCCCTGGTAGTTCTTGGTATGGTATAATACGGCACTTTTGCCGTTGTCCGTGGAGTTAGTTGTAGTTCCCTGGTAGTTCTTGGTATGGTATAATGATATTGAGCCGATTGACCTGCATGATGGGGTTGTAGTTCCCTGGTAGTTCTTGGTATGGTATAATAAAATGAGCTTTTTACGGGTAAAGAGTTGGGTTGTAGTTCCCTGGTAGTTCTTGGTATGGTATAATACGAGCAATCTAGGCAATCCTATCGGCCATGTTGTAGTTCCCTGGTAGTTCTTGGTATGGTATAATAGACTACCGAAAAAGCCGCTTAAGGCAATGCTTTGGGCGGCTTTTTTCTCAAAAAATCGAGAGTTGTTCGCACTGAAATGTATCATCTGCTTCTGATAATCTTCCCAAAAGCACGTCAATGGCTTCATACTGCTTCTCCGTGATGACCATCAGGCGGATCGCGCCGTTATCCGGCAGATTCTGCTTGACCCGCTGGCGATGCTTTTCCACGGCGTCCATGCCGTTGCAGACGCGGGCATAGACGGAATACTGGAGCATATGGTACCCGTCCGTCAGCAAAAAGTTGCGGAAGCGGGTAGCTTCCCGCCGCTGCGCCTTCGTCTTGACCGGCAGGTCAAAGAACACCAGGATCCTCATAAACTTATTCATAGCGGTGCTGCTCGGATTCCAGCAGCGTGGGCAGGGTAAGCTTCGTTTCAGGCCGCTCCATAGTGCGTCCCAGACTTTGCACCAGTCGCTCCACGGCATAGGCCACGCTATGGTGCTGCCGTCCTGATAAGATATCCAGATTCAGGCAGTTGAACAGGAGCCGCTTTTGCGGCGGCGTCAGTTCATCTTCGGCCGCAATGCTCCGCGACACCAGAAGATCGACGACCGGGCGGAACGGCTCGATCAGGTCGTCCGCAAGGTTAAAGGCATTCAG
>CAKTZN010000069.1 GCA_934635545.1 uncultured Oscillospiraceae bacterium
ATCTCGTCGTTGATCTGGCGGCCGTCCTCATAGTACTGGGTGCAGGCCTCGGTGGTGATGGTAAAGCCCTGGGGCACCGGCAGACCGATGTTGGTCATCTCGGCCAGGTTGGCGCCCTTGCCGCCCAGCAGCTCACGCATCTTGGCGTTGCCCTCGGTGAACAGGTAGCAATACTTTTTGCTCATTTACATATCCTCCATATCACAAAAAAATATCTTGATTTTCCGAAATTTTTGGCCGTTTTAGGGGCTTTTGTGTTCTTTTTGTTAAATGTGTCCCATCAACCGCTTTATTATAACCAGCTTTCCCCATAAAAGCAAGCATATTTTCCGTTTATTTCCCTGTTTTTCCTACAAATATGCAAACGCATACAAACTTTTTCAGAGAATCCGCCTGCCGGGGGTTGCGGCAGAGGCCAAAATTGTGGTATACTATTATGAATTTGTGATCAGGATGGCGTATTTTGCCAGTCGCGGAGGGGTAAATGGCACAGGCGGTGAATGAAAATTCCACATGGGTCAGGGCCGTCCGGTCGGCTGCCCGGCGGGGCCAGTTGAGCCACGCGGTGATCCTGACCGGCGAGGGGGACAAGCCCGCCGCCGCCCGGTTTATCGCCGCCGCCCACCTGTGCCGCGGCGAGGGGGAGCGTCCCTGCCTGCGGTGCAACGCCTGCCGCAAGGTGATGGAGGGCATCCATCCCGACGTGACGGAGGTAAAGGACGCCGACCGCAAGGAGCTGGCGGTGGACACCGTCCGGGCCCTGCGGCAGGATGTGTACATCCGGCCCAACGAGGGGGAGCGGAAGGTCTATCTCTTTACCGACTGCGCCCAGCTCAACGAGCGGGATCAGAACGTGCTGCTGAAGATCGTGGAGGAGGGCCCGCCCTACGCCGCCTTCGTGTTCTGCGCCGATACGCTCCATGCCCTGCTGCCCACCATCCGATCCCGCTGCGTGGAGCTGCGGCTGGACGGGGGAGAGGAGACGCCCGGAGAGGACGAGGCCGCCGCGGCGCTGTGCCGGATCCTGGCCAAAAGGGACGCCCTGGCGCTGACCGGCCACCTGACGGCGCTGGAGAACCGCCGCGTGAAGCGGGAGCAGCTTCTGGTCATGGCGGAGGGCGCGTGGCAGATCACGGCGGAGGCCCTGCTGGCCAAGTGCGGAAAGCCCGGCGGCTGCGGCGACGCGGCCCAGGCCCTGTGCCGCGCCTTCGACCGGCGGCAGCTACAGGCGCTGACGGCGCTTTTCCGCCGCTATGCCGGAGAATGTCAATACAACGTGGGCGCGGGCCATGTGCTGGGTGCCCTGAACGCGGAGCTTATCGCTCTGCTGCACTGATTTCCCTTCAGAAAGGAAGGTATACCCGATATGACGACTGTCATCTCTGTCCGCTTCCGCAGCGGCAGCAAAACCTACTATTTTGACCCCCGGGACCTGGCGGTGCGCACCGGGGACGACGTGGTGGTGGAGACCGCCCAGGGCCCGGAATTCGCCCAGTGCACAGAGGGCAACCATGGCGTGGCCGACGACGCGGTGGTGAAGCCCCTGCGCCCGGTGCTGCGCATCGCCACCGACAACGACCGGCACACGGCGGCCTATAACCGCAGCCGGGAGAAGGACGCCTTTGACATCTGCCAGAAGAAGATCGCCCAGCATGGCCTGGAGATGAAGCTGGTGCGGGTGGAATGCAGCTTTGACGGCAGCAAGATCCTGTTTTTCTTCACCGCCGACGGACGCGTGGACTTCCGTGAGCTGGTGAAGGATCTGGCCGGTGTGTTCCGCTCCCGCATCGAGCTGCGGCAGATCGGCGTCCGGGACGAGGCCAAGATGCTGGGCGGCCTGGGCATCTGCGGCCGGCCCTTCTGCTGCGCGTCCTATATGGACGAGTTCGTCCCCGTGTCCATCAAGATGGCCAAGACCCAGAACCTGAGCCTGAACCCCACCAAGATCTCCGGCACCTGCGGGCGGCTGATGTGCTGCCTGAAGTACGAGCAGGACGCCTACGAGGATGCCATCAAGCGGATGCCGAAAAACGATTCCTTCGTGGTGACGCCGGACGGCCCCGGCAACGTCAGCGATATCAACGTGCTGAAGGAGACGGTCAACGTCCGGTTGGACGAGCGGCCCGACACTCCCCGCTGCTACCATAACTGCGAGGTCTGCGTGCTGCGCAACGGCAAGGGCAGCCGGGACGGCATCACCGTCCCCAAGGAGCGGCCCGAGCGCTATGTGGAGCCGGTGGCCGCCGAGGAGATGCTGATCCCCAATCTGTTCGCCGATTACGGCATGCCCTCCGAGCCTGCGGAGCAGGCCCAGGAGGAGCGCCCCGCCCGCCGCAGGAGCCGGGGCGGACGCCGCCGCGGCAAGGGCGGTACGGCCGAGAGCAAGCCCCAGACCGCCGAGACGCCCGCTAAAAAGGAGGAGCGTCCCGCCAAGCCCGCGAAGGCGGCCAAGCCTGCCCCGGAGCAGGGTGAGAGCAAGGAACCCCGCCGGGAGGGCGAGGGCGGCCAGCGCCGCCGCAGAAGCCGCGGTGGCCGGGGACGGGGCGGAGAGAAGCCTGTCAACGAGGCCAACGCCGCCCCCAAGCCCACTCCCGCGCCGGAGAAAGCACCCCGTCAGGAGGGCGCGCCCGGTGAGGGCGGCCAGCGTCCTGCCCGCCGCAGGAGCCGGGGCGGACGCCGCCGGGGCAATGGCGGCAAGAGCGGCGCCTCCGGCAGCGAGGCATAAGCCATGGGAAAGTTTACAGGCGTATTGATCGCCAGCGATTTTGACAACACGCTGGTGTTTACCGAGAATGCCCTGAAGGGTCTGGAGCCCATGCCGGAGCTGCTGCCGGAGAACCGGGAGGCCATCGAGTACTTCATGGCCGAGGGCGGCACCTTTTCCATCGCTACGGGCCGGGCGCTGCCCTCCTTCGAGACGGTGCGGCAGGGGCTGCCCATGAACGGCCCCACCATCCTCTTCAACGGCGCGGCCATCTACGATTTTCAGAAAGGGGAGTACCTGTATACGGCGTTTCTGCCGGATACGGTGCGGCCCCATATCATGCAGGTGCTGGACGCCTGGCCGGAGGCGGCGGTGGAGCTGTATCACGACGACAACGCCATCTTCGCCCTGCACGCCAACGAGTTGACGCTGCGCCATCTGCATCTGACCCACGAGGCCACCACCATGCTGGACACCATCGACCAGGCGCCGTCCCCCATCAGCAAGGCCCTGTTTGAGATCGTGCCGGAGCATATGGAGGCGCTGCACCGCTATATCGCCGCTCAGCCCTGGGCCTCCCTGTACGAGGTGGTGCCCAGCAGCACCTTTCTGCTGGAGCTGACGGCCAAGGGCGCCTGCAAGGGCGACATGGTGCGCCATCTGGCGGACATACTGCACATCAGGGCCCAGAACATCTACTGCGTGGGCGACCACGCCAACGACATCGGTATGCTGCGGGCCTCCGCCATCCCCTTTGCCCCGGCAAACGCCATCGAATCGGTACATCAGGTGCCCGGGATCCATATCCTCCCGGACGCCCGTGACGGCGCCATCGCCGCCATGATCCGTGAGCTGGAGCAGCGGTATTGACCGGAGAACGGAACGCTCCGGAAGCCGCCGTTCACATAATGTTCACTTGACGCTCCGGCGGGATCGGAGTATCATATTTTATTGGATAAATCTAAACTTTCAGGTGAGTACCCCATGAAACAAACGCAAACCCCTCCCACAACGCCCCAGGATGATCCCCAGCGCATGTCGCTGTCGTCCCTGTGGAACCTGTGGGTCGACAATCTGAAGGAGTGGCACTTCTACCTGGTGGAGGAGCACGGCCATCGCCAGCGGGCGGATATCTCCGGTTGGATCGACAAGCTGCGCCAGCGGATCCGGGCCTTCATGGCCTCGCTGCGCCGGGACGTGCGGCACCAGAAGAACGCCAGCCGCCATCGGAAATTCCCCGAGTCGGATTACCGCATCGCCCAGTTCTGCCTCTATGTGGCCGGCAGCATCCCCCGGATGACCTCCGCCGTGCATGAGCGGCTGACTCAGCGCCGCCGCAAGCGCATCGACGCGGCCCATACCTTCCAGAAGCAGGTGGACAAGGTGAAGAATCACCCTGTGGCCTTCTTCAGCGGCGCGCTGGTGGTGGTGGCGCTGTGCGCCCTGCTGTCCTTCTATACCATCGGCACCACCGCCTCCTATGACGGCAATGATCTGGGCACCGTGTCCGGCATCCGCACCGTCAACGCCGTGGTGGACGATATCCAGAGCATCACCCGCGAGACACTGGGGGATGACAGCTATACCGTGGACACGGGCAAGCTGGACACCCAGGTGGGCGTTGTCCGCCGCCAGTCGGTGGAGAGCCGCGAGGAGTTCGCTGACAACCTCTCTGACGAGCTGGGCATGGTGGAATACGCCTACGTCCTGTATATCGACGGTGAGCCTGTGGCCGCCACCACCTTCCCCGGCGCGCTGGAGGAGATGCTGGATCAGTTGAAGAAGGGCTACATCACCGCCAGCACCGTGGACTCCTATTTTGTGGAGGATGTGGAGATCAAGCAGGAGTATGTGGACGCGTCTCTTGTGATGAATCTGGGCGATATCGCCGAGATCCTCAACGCCACCAAGGCCGGCGAGGTCACCTACACCGTGCAGTCCGGCGACAGCTACTATTACATTGCCGAGCTGTACGGCATGTCGGTGGACAACCTGCTGGATGCCAACCCCGGCTACGATCCCAAGCTGCTGCGGGTGGGCGACGTGCTGACCATCTCCAACGCCGTCCCCTATCTTACGGTGGTGGACGTGGAGCGGCAGAATTACGTCCAGGACGTGCCCTATCAGGTGGAGTATCAGGACGACGACACCATGTATCAGGGCGACTATAAGGTGCTGTCCGCCGGTGAATACGGCAAAGCGGACGTGACCGCCAACGTCACCTATATCAACGGCGAGGAGACCGACCGCCAGGTGGTGGCCTCTGTCACCCTCAGCGAGCCTGTCACCGAGACCCAGGCCCGGGGCACCATCCCCCGTCCGTCCTGGTTCCCCACCGGCAGCTTCCGCTGGCCCTGCAGCGGCACCATCACGTCCTATTTCGGACACCGCAATACCGGTATCCGCGGCGCCAGCACCTATCATCAGGGCCTTGACATTGCCAACAGCTACGGTACGGCCATCTACGCTGCCGACGGTGGTACCGTTACCTATTCCGGCTGGAGAGGCGGCTATGGTTACCTGGTCGTCATTGACCACGGTAATGGCTACCAGACCTATTACGGCCATAATAGCTCGTTGGTCGTCTCGGCAGGCGAGCATGTGTACAAGGGCCAGCAGATCGCCCGCATGGGCTCCACCGGCGTGTCCAGCGGCAACCACTGCCATTTCGGCGTCCTGGTCAACGGCACGTTTGTGAACCCGTTGAATTACCTGTAAAATACACCTTCGGGAAAGAGGAGAAAAGTGAAATGAAGCATGTTGTTTCCGCGATGCTGTGCGCCGCCCTGTGCGCGCTGACTGTCGTTTCCACCTGGGGCATCACCCCCGCCGCCACCGGCGACGAGAGCAATATCCCCCTGATGATCGGACTGGCCGCCGCGGCCGTCATCGCCATCGTGGTGGTGCTGGTCATGATGAAGAAGAGACGGTAAGAACCAAATGCAAAAGCCCGCGCCTGTTTGCTGACAGGCGCGGGCTTTTTTATGCGAGGCAGACGCCGGGGAGATACGGCAGAAAGCACATTGACCTTGTCCGCGCTTTCCGCTATAATCGGAATATACGGTATATACGATACGGCGCTGAGACGGGAGCGGACGATAAGGAGGCAAGCCTATGATGAACCAACTCTTCGGTCAGGAGACCCATTACGGAGACTGCGCCCACAGGCCCAGTATGCACGGCATACTGATCCCCGGCAGGCGGGGACGGCTTTTCTCCGTGCTCTATACGGCGGCAGGGGAGGGGCCTCATCCCACAGTCCTGCAGCTTCACGGCATCCCCGGCTGTGAGCGGAACTTCGACCTGGCGCAGGCCATGCGCCGCGGCGGCTTCCATGTGATGACCTTCCATTACAGCGGAAGCTGGGGCAGCGACGGGGACTATTCGCTGGCCAACGATCTGGAGGACGCCCACACGGTGCTGGACTTCATCCTGGGGGACGAGAGCTACGGCTTCGACAAGCGGCGTATTTACACCGTGGGCCACAGTCTGGGCGGCTTCGTGGGCGGACAGCTTGCCGCCAGCCGTCCGGAAATCCGGGCGGCGGTGCTGCTTCTGCCCTGCGATATCGGGCGGATGCCGCGGATCGCCCAGGAGGATCCTGTGGCCTTCCGGGCTATCCGCAAGGAGCTGGAGGAGAGCGGCGGCTGGCTCAACGGCACCAGCGGCGAGGCCCTGTGGCAGGAGGCCAGAGAACACAGCGCCGAATACTGCCTGGAGAGCGCGGCGGAGGCGCTGGCGAAAAAGCCGGTGCTGTGCGTCGGCGGTACGCTGGACACCTGCACGCCCCCGGCCATGCACTGTGAGCCGCTGGCCCGAGCCGTGAAAGCGGCAGGCGGCAGCGCCTTCCGGATGCAGTATTTCACCACCGACCACGTCTTTTCGGACTATCGTCTCACGGTGGCGGAAACGGTGGTGGACTTCCTGCGCACCGAAGCGGAAAGGGACGCCGCCCTCCGGTGAGCCGTTCCCGCGGTCTTACAGCGCCTCGAAGCGGTGCCGGGGCTTGCCCAGGCTCTTTTTGCCGTACTCGATGGCCGCGGCGGGGCAATAGCAGATGCAGGCCATGCAGTGGGTGCAGCTTCCGCCCCAGACGGGCCTGCCGCTTTGCAGCGTGATGTTGTTCATGGGGCAGCGCACCGCGCACTGGCCGCAGCCCACGCAGGCGTCCGATACGGTGAAGGCCTTTGCCTTCACGAAACAGGAATAGAAGATGGGATTCACCGGGCCGCTCATGAAGCGGTCATAGAGGTTATCGCGGGTGGGCGGAAATTCTGTCCCCGCCGCCACGGCGGCGATGGCCCGGTCTATGTCCGGCTCGGCCCCGGCCACGATATGCCGGGCCTCCTCCGCCTGGGGCGCATTGAACATGGCGATGTAGTTTTCCGGCATGACGATCTGCGCCGTGCCCATACAGGTCAAGCCCTTCTCCTGACAGAGTGCGCGGCTGTACTTGTCGGCGCTGCCGATCTCGCCGCCGCAGGTCATAACGAACCACGCCTGCTCTGCGCCGGTCAGCGCCGTGCGCAGTAGCCAGTCCCGGACGATCCGGGGGATACGCCAGGCATAGGTGGGGGTGACGATGATGAGCCGTTCGCCGGTCTCCACCGGGGCGGTGTCGCCCGCCTTGATGCGGTCGTTCATATCGCAGAGCGGCTCGTGCAGGGCATCCGCCATGCGCCGGGCCACATATCTGCTGTTGCCGGTGCCGGAAAAATAGAGAATCATATCAATACCCCCTCGCAGTGGTCGATCTCGTGCTGGATGATCTCCGCCGTCCAGCCGGTAAAGGTCTTGAGCCGGGTCTGGAGTTTCTCGTTCTGCCACTGTACCTTGATGGTCCGGAACCGCTTCACCTTCCGGCGGCCGGTGAGCGACAGACAGCCCTCCTCGGCCTCATAGGGGCCGTCGCGCTTCACGATGACGGGGTTGAACATGACCTGATACTTCCCGTCGTCGTCAAAGACGATGATGCGCTTGTTGACGCCGATCATGTTGGCGGCCATACCCACGCAGCCCTCCTTGTGGGCGGCCAGCGTGTCCAGAAGATCCTGCGCCGTGCCGAGATCCTCCGTCGTGGCGGTCTCGGCCCTCTGGGCCAGAAACGCTTCGTCTTTACAGATATCACGGATCATATGTCATCCTCCCGCGTGGTGTTTTTCTTCGGCGTACAGCCGGCGATTCATGCTACTATGATACCGCCGCCGAAGGGAAAAAGCAACCTTCCGGGCGTGGATCACGGAAGATTCCTGTTGGACAGGACAAATCCTTGCCGCTGGACGGTATTTTTGGTATACTATAAGCCACGCAAAGCCGCGCAGAGGAACGGAAGGGGGAGAACGATCATGGAAATGCGGCGCTATATCAGGCACTCCAGCGGCTGGTGGTGGCTCGCCGCCGTTTGCATGGCCATCGCCGTATGCTGTGCGGTAAAGGCCGCGCAGGTGCAGAAGGACAGGGAAGCGATGGGACCGACGCCGCTGCTGGTGGGTGAAGAGCAGGCGGGGGATTAGACGTAGTGTACATGACCGACTGGGTCTATCAGGTGACGGACAGAAGCGGCCGGGAGAAGGTTTTATACTTCGCCGGGGATGCTGACGGCTACGTCTATCTGGTGCGGCTGGGCGACGGGCAGTATACGGAATTTGCGGATATGACGGACGAATCGCCGGTTCGCCTGGCGGGCGTGCTCTGCACCGTGCCGCAGGCATATCTTCCCGATCTTGCGGAGGTTGACGGCTCCACTGTCGAGGAGTATTTGGATTACTACGGCGACTACTACATCGACGCCGCCATGACGCCTGCCGACCTGAATAACGGCTTCCGGACAGGCGCCGTATCGGCTTTTGCTGTCGGAGTGATCCTCCTGCTCCAGAGCGTTGCATTTTCCGTGCAGTTCAGGAAAGAGCTGCAGCAACTGGAAAAGAAGGGCCTGCTGGAGCGGGCGGAGTACGAGTTCCAAAATGCCCGGGGCGACCTCCACGGGGATGTGCGGCTCAGTGATACGTTCATTTACGGCAGACACGCCGCGCTGGCGCGGCCCCTGACGGATGTGCTGTGGGTCTATTGGCATGAGAAGACCGGCGCGGTGGATGTGCATCTGCTGACCGCCGATGGCCGCGACTGCATGCTGCGGCTGTCCGGCCAGGCGGCCCGCCGCAATGCGGAGGAGATCCTGCAGACGGTGGCTGTGCGCAATTCCGGGGTGCTGGTGGGCCGGACGCGGGAAAATGGCCTGCGCTATGACCGGCAGGTGCCCCGCATCAGGCAGCAGCGCGTTCACCAGATCGTGCTCTGGGCCGTATGGCTGGCGGCGGCCGCCGCGGCATGGCTGCTTCTGGGCCACGTCTGAAGCGGCCATTTCGGCATCTTGACAGCGGAAATAAAATTTGCTACGATACCACCAAACGAATCATGTCACGAGCCTGACCGGAAGAGCCGCGGAGACGCGGCTTTCCACAGGATACACGGTTAGCACAATCTAACCAAATCCGGCGCAGAAGGAGAATTGCCGATGAAAAGAGCGTATCACAGATCCAAGTATGCAAAGCCGTGTGAGCAGTACTGCCGGGAGACTTATCCCGATGAGGCCGGTGCCATCTTCCAAAAAGCGGAGGAATACTATCTTGAATTCATGAAGGACATGCCCGACCTGGGCGAAAACATGATGGCAAAGAACATGCTGGACTGGTTCACGATCCTCGCCTTCTACGAGGCCAGCGGCCACCGGATGGACGGCGAGACGCCGCTGGCCATCAAGTGCCGGGCCGTATAC
>CAKTZN010000070.1 GCA_934635545.1 uncultured Oscillospiraceae bacterium
GACTTCGAGACCTGCAAGAGCTGCATCGACGGCGGCTTTACCTCCGTGATGATCGACGCTTCCTCCAAGCCCTTCGCCGAGAATATCGAGATCACCAAGAAGGTGGTCGAGTATGCCCATGACCACGGTGTCGTGGTGGAGGCCGAGCTGGGCACCCTGGCCGGTATCGAGGATGAGGTGAAGGTGGCCGCTCACGAGGCGTCCTATACCCGTCCCGAAGAGGTGGAGGAGTTCGTGTCCAAGACCGGCTGCGACTCTCTGGCCATCGCCATCGGCACCAGCCACGGCGCATATAAGTTCAAGCCCGAGCAGTGCACCGTCAACGAGAAGGGCATTCTGGTGCCGCCTCCCCTGCGCTTCGACGTGCTGGAAGAGGTAAGCAAGCGTCTGCCCGGCTTCCCCATCGTGCTGCATGGCTCTTCCTCCGTGCCTCAGGACTATGTGAAGATGATCAACGACCACGGCGGCAAGATGCCCAACGCCATCGGTGTGCCCGAGGAGCAGCTCCGTCAGGCCGCCCGTCTGTCCGTGTGCAAGATCAACATTGACTCCGACCTGCGTCTGGCCATGACCGGCACCATCCGCCAGTTCATGGACGAGCACCCCGACAAGTTCGATCCCCGCGAGTATCTGAAGCCCGCCCGCGCCAACATCAAGGAGCTGGTACGCCACAAGCTGGTGGACGTGCTGGGCTGCGCCGGCAAGGCATAAACAGCCACATAAAAAAACTCCCGGCTCTGCGGAGCCGGGAGTTTTTTTCAATAGATGTACCAGGACGTACTTCCTGTGTATCCAGCTAGATCGAGCGCAACGGTGTTTACGATCTCCACGACACGCCAATAGCCGTTGTCTTTTTTTTCCAGCTTCCAAAGCGCGATGCGGTCTATTCCGCCGGTTCCTTCGTACCATCTGAGATTATCTGATTTATCATAGCGATTATACCCGTATTTGATCCACATTTTCCCGGATTTGCTGCCAAAATGTGCCGACAGCAGATCGATGTGATAGGTGGTCAGTGTCTCGCCGGCATGCTCCTCACGGACGAAGTAGTACCGCAGCGCGCCGTAGTAAGAGAATACATCCTCTTCTGCTACGTTGTTCATTTCGCGCACTTCTTTCTCCGAATACATAAATGCCGTGTGAACATCGTTCAGAGCACGCTGCGCCTCGGTACGGTCGGAAATCCCGCCCTTGAACAGCAGCGCCATGCGGTCGCTGAAGGTATATCCCTTGGTGGCGCTGATATCCGCCAGATAGTCGATGGGGTTCAGCCGCAGCATCAGCGTCACCAGCAGCACTACCGCCGCTGTCATGATAATGGCGCACCAGGTCTGCTTCCGCAGCTTCTTTCTCAGTGTCCGCAGTACACCGGCCTCGCCGACGCGCTGCTGCGCAGCATCAGCTTCGGTGACAGGGGGCTTTTCCTCGCCGCCGTATGCCGCGCGGCAATCCTCACAGGTCTCCAGATGCGCCTTGACAAAGGCGGCGCTCTCGTCACTGAGCATGCCCTCCGTGTACAGCGGCATCAGGTCCCGGACGATATGACATTCATTTTTCATGGCTGCTGTCCTCCAATCTGTTTTTGATCATTTTTCTGGCCCGGTGATAGGTCACGCAGGCCCAGTTGTCCGTCTTGGAGAATATCTCTCCGATCTGCTTATAGGAAAGCTCCGCGAATACCCGCCACATGAATACCTCCCGGTACGGCTCCGGCAGGTCGTGAAGGATGGCCTGAATTCGCTGGGCCTCCTCGCGGACGGTAAGCAGCTCCTCCGGAGACGCGCTGCCGTCCGCCTGCTCCGGCAGCTCGTCCAGCGGCGCAGTCCGCTTCTCCTTACGCAGAGCGGAGATGTAGCAGTTTCTGGCGATCTGGCACAGCCACACCCGGATGTCGCACTGGCCGCGGAACTTTCCGATGCTGTGCAGGGCTTTGAAAAAGGTCTCGCTGGTGACCTCCTCGGCGATATGTTCGCTACCGGAAAGCTTCAGGATGTAGCGGTACACATCCTGAAAATACAGGTCATAGACCTGTTCAAACTCCATTCGCTGCCACCTCCTTTCCCTTATAAGACGCACCAGACAGCAGCCTCTTACAGATTTTGCGCAAAAAATATCCGGTGCAAGGGCACCGGATATTTTGATAGGTCAATCTTCCTCATAACGCAGGACGATGGCCCGGCACTTGAGGCAGCCAAACGCCTGAAACTGGATGTCCCGGCGGAACATATACGGCCCGGCCAGGTCAACGGTATCGCTGAGGCCCGGCGTCGGCTCGAAGCAGACACCGGCGCTCTGGGCTGTCCGCAGCACGCCCGGCCGCATTTCGCCGGAGCAATAGGGGCATTTCGGTGTCATCGCCCGTCACCTTACTTGAACAGCTTGCCGGCAATGCCGCCCAGCATGTCGGACACATTGCCGCCCTGCTTGCTCAGCAGCTCCTTCAGCATGGGGATGGCCTTGTTCAGGATGTCCTTGACGCTGTCGCCGCTGATGCCGACCTTCTTGGCGATCTTCTCCACCTCGTCGCTGCCCAGCAGCTTCTTGACAGCCTTGGCCACGTCGCTGTCGCCGTCCAGATGCTTCATCACGGAGGGAGCGGCGTTCTTCAGCACGTTGGACACGTCGGCGGTGCTGACCTTCGCGGACTTGCTGATCTTCTCCAGCATGTCCTTGTCCATAACATTACCCAGCAGGGAAGTGATATCCATGGCTTTTTATCTCCTTTACAGCGTTTCCTTGATCCTGGCCGCGATCTGGTCGGCGGTCAGGCCGTATTCCCGCAGCACGTCGGCAGCCTTGCCGGACTGGCCGAACTGATCGTTGATGCCGATCTTTCTGAACTTGCAGCAAACCTTGCCCATCAGCGCGTCGGCCACCGCGTCGCCCAGACCGCCGATGACGCTGTGCTCCTCCACGGTGATGACATTCCCGCACTTTTCGGCGTACTTCACCACGCACTCGGCATCCAAGGGCTTGATGGTGTGCATGTTGATGACGGTGATCTCGATGCCCTCGGCAGCCAGCAGCTTGGCGGCCTCCAGCGCTTCGTTGACCATCAGGCCGCAGGCGAACACCGCCGCGTCCTTGCCCTCCCGCAGGACGTTGGCCTTGCCGATCTCAAAGGGATAGTCCTCCTCGAACACAGGGGTGGCCAGACGGGCCAGACGCATGTACACGGGGCCCTGGAACTCCGCCAGGGCAAAGGTGGCCTTGCGGGCCTCGTTGGCATCGGCAGGGACGATGACGGTCATGCCGGGGATCATGCGCATCAGGCCGATATCCTCGATAGACTGATGGCTGCCGCCATCCTCGCCCACGGAAACACCGGCGTGGGAGCAGCAGATCTTCACATTGAACTTGGGATAGGCAATGGAGTTGCGGATCTGCTCGTAGGCACGGCCCGCGCCGAACATGGCGAAGGTGGAGCAGAAGGGGATGAGGCCCATGGTGGACAGGCCCGCGCCGATGTTCATCATATTGGCCTCGGCGATGCCGCAGTCATAGAAGCGGTCGGGATGGGCCGCCTTGAAATACTTGGTCATGGTGGCGCCCGCCAGGTCAGCGTCCAGCACCACTACCTTATCGTTCTGGCTGCCCAGGTCTACCAGCGCCTTGCCGTAGGCTTCACGGGTCGCGATCTTTTCACTCATGTCTCAGCCCTCCAATTCCTGCAATGCCTGGTCACGCTGCTCCGCGTTGGGAGCCTTGCCGTGCCAGCCGGCCTGATTTTCCATAAAGGACACGCCCTTGCCCTTGACGGTGTGCGCCAGGATACAGCGGGGCTTGCCGGGAACCACCGGCGCGCTGAGCGCCGCCTCGATGGCGTCCAGATCGTGGCCGTCGATCTCATAGAAGTCGAAACCGAAGGCACGGAGCTTGGCGCTCAGGTCGCCCAAGCTCATGACCTCGTCGTTGCTGCCATCGATCTGCAGGCCGTTGTTGTCGATGATGACGGTCAGGTTGTCCAGCTTATAGTGGTTAGCCGCCATGAAGGCCTCCCAGATCTGGCCCTCCTGGCACTCGCCGTCGCCCAGAATGGTGTAGACCCTGGTGTCCTTCTTCAACTGCTTGGCGCCCAGTGCCATGCCCACCGCGATGGAGCAGCCCTGGCCCAGAGAGCCGGTAGAGGCGTCCACGCCGGGGACCTTCTTGCAGTCGGGGTGGCCCTGCAGGATGCTGTGGAGCTGGCGGAAATTGGTGAATTCGTCGCGGCTGATGAAGCCCAGCTCTGCCAGAACTGCGTAATAGCAGGGGGCGGCGTGCCCCTTGCTCAGCACAAAGCGGTCGCGGTCGGGGTTCTTGGGATCCTTGGGATCAATGCGCATGTGGTTGTAGAATACGCTGGTCATCAGCTCCACCATGGACAGGGAGCCGCCGGGATGGCCGCTGCCCGCGTTGGCGATCATGGTGATGATGTCACGGCGCACCTGCTTGCATACGCTGGATAGTTCTGCCGTATTCATTGAGAGACCTCCAAATCAATTTTATTCCACATGCTATGTTAATGCATTTGCCCGCTAAAGTCAATGAACCGCAGAAAAAAGGTGGTAAAAAGAAGAAAAATATTTTACGGCCAGGCGGCGCACCGGCCGCAAGGGATCCGCATACGATGAAAACAGGGAGGGGAGAGGCATGGAGCTGCTGCCATATCGCCGCGCTGAGGCGGAGGCTTACGCCCGGTACTGGGCCTATGGCCGCAATCCGGCCTTCTACGACTATGAGACCATCGGCGGCGACTGCACCAATTTCGCCTCCCAGTGCATCTATGCCGGTACCGGCGTGATGAACTACACGCCCACCTTCGGCTGGTATTACATCAGTGCCGACGACAAGGCGCCCGCCTGGACGGGAGTGGAGTATCTCCACAACTTTCTCGTCCGGCCGGAGGTCTCGCCGGGGCCGGTGTGTATAGTGACCCAGGAGCTGGCACTGGCGGAGCCCGGCGACGTGATCCAGTTGATCTTTCAGGGGGAGGTCTTCCAGCACTCGCCGGTGGTCATTCAGAATGACGGCAGCGGCGAGGCATCCGGTGTCCAGATCGCCGCACACAGCTATGACGCCAACTGCCGCCCCCTGAGCAGCTATTCCTACCAGCGGTACCGGGTGCTGCATATCCTGGGCTATTATCCGGAGGCATAAAAAGAAGGCGGAGCTTGGCCGACTCCACATAAGAAAACACACGCCGCAAAAGGCAACTTTTGCACGGATGTCCTTGTTGCGCTGGCTTGCCATGCGTCAGCATGCCTTCACCATCGCGCCTTGACCCCGCGCAAAATTTGCTCTTTTCCGGTGCGAAGCAGTTTTGCCAATGAATATTTGCGATAAAATCGGCTGCAAAAATCGCCCCATACTGACGTATGGGGCGATTTTTGCGGTCGCATTTTAGCCAAATAGGCGCAGGCAAAACCGTATGTTTTCTTGTGTGGAGCCGGCCTTATTCCGCCTTCTTTTTATCGTTTGCATCGTCGATTTTCCCTTTCATCTTCACATGTGACAAGGGATTTGCCTTTGCAGCCACACGTAGGGATTCGTTGTCGATGTGGGTATAGATCTCAGTGGTGTTCAGGTGCTCGTGGCCCAGAACCTCCTGCACCGCCTTCACATCCACGCCGTTTTGCAGCATCAGCGTGGCGGCGGTATGGCGCAGCTTGTGGCTGGAATACTTGGTGCTGTCCAGCCCCGCCATGGTCAGGTGCTTTTTTACCAGCGCGTGCACCATGGCGCGGCTAATCCGCTGGTCACGCTCGGAGAGAAACAGGGCGTCCCGGTCCTTGCCGCTGATGGGGTGGCGCACCGCCAGATACCGGACCAGCGCGTCCTTGCAGGCGTCATTGAGATACACCACACGCACCTTGTTGCCCTTACCCAGCACCCGCATAGCGTCATCCTGGATATCGCTGAGATTCAGGCCGATCAGCTCGGAAATACGCAGTCCGCAGTTCAGAAACAGCGTGATGATGCAGAAATCCCGCTCCTTATGCTTGCCGTCCACGGCGTCCAGCAGAGAGAGGGAGTCCTCCAGCGTCAGGTAGCGGGGGAGGGACTTCATCTGCTTGGGGGAGTCGATATCCTTGCAGGGATTTTCCTCCAAAAGGTGTACTTTATTGCACAAATAATTAAAAAACGACCGGATCGTGGCCAATTTTCGTGCACGGGAGGCGGCATTCAGTCCTTTGTCAGAATTTTCACAATTCTGATGCTGCACGCGGTCGCGGCTGAGGTAGGTCATATAGCCGTAGATATCCGACAGGGTAATGGAGCGGATCAGCGGCAGGTCAACATCCATAATGCCGATCTGGTCAAAGGGCGTATCCCGCAGCGCCGGGTCACGCAGTTGCTTGACATAGCGGAAGAAATTCCGCAGATCAAGGAAGTATTCATCCACCGTGCGCCGGGAGTGCGCCTTGATGGTCTCGTGATAGCTGAGAAAGTCCGCCAGTATCTGCGGAGACTGTGAACGGTAATCAATCGCCATAGTTTTTGATCCTTTTTGTTGATAGGGACCGAGCGCGCAGAGCAAGGGCCGCGAGATCGTAAACCCATCGGCGGAGCCGCACCGGAAGGGTGGCGGAGAGAGCCGATTTATTTCATGGGGTTACGATTCAACAAAATAAAAATTTTGTTGAATCGAGTGGAGGGGAATTTCAGTTTTTCTGAAAATTGTGAGATAATGTCTCGCCAGGCACCTTGGCGTCGGACTTACGTCAGGCATGTAGGATTCCTCATTTCAACCCACGCGCCCATCGTTGTACGTTGCGCATACGGCTTACGCTCTGAACTCCGGTGCATACTCCTGGAAAAACTCGAAATACAACCGAACGTTTTCCAGTGCTGTCCACGGTTTTGCCTGTACCGGATCAGCATCCAAATCATAGATCCGCGTCCTGTATGGACAGCAAAAACGGTAAATGTGTGGAAATGATGAGCTGACAGCCTCATTATACAAAAATGCCCGGCGGATGACAAGTCCGCTGGGCAAAATTTTGTTGAATCGAATCTTACGCTTCCATACAGCTTATGACTGGGTCTGCCTGCGCGATGACGTCAATGATCTGGTTCTGCGTAAAGATACCATAGTGCTTCCACGGCTGCGTATGCTCCAGCAATCCAGCGTCCACGGCCATGGGCAGATACTCCAGAAGTCTGGACTTCTCATACACGGTCAGGTACTTCCCTGTCCGAATTTCCTCCGCGTGGAAGGAACAGAATGATTCGTTGCGGACTTGATAAAGGATATAGTCCTCAAAGACAATCTCCCATTGATCCGGTTCCGGGTCAGAGACGGCGGCGCCGCGGTTGATGGTGATATGAAGATCGAGATCCGGCCCCTCCCGCAACTGACAGAGGCAGGGCTCATGCCGATCCTGCGCCAGAATATGGATTGCCTGCGTAAGAGTTATGGTTTTACGCATATATACCTCCATTCGGTAACATCTCGAGGGAAAACAAAGGACGGCTCACGCCGTCCTTTGCTCATTTATCATGGGGATATCCTTACGCCTTCAGGCAGCGCAGGACAGCCAGCAGGATGGAATAATACTTGCTGTCGGGGCTGTCGGCACGGCTGGTGATGATCACGGGGCAGGAAGCGCCGCAGATGGTGCTGGCCACGGTCTTGCCGGCGATGTAGGTCACGGCCTTGTACAGCACGTTGCCGATCTCGATGAAGGGCACCAGCAGGATGTCGGCCTGACCGGCAACGGGATCCTTGATGGCCTTATGCTTCACAGACTCCATGGAGATGGCGCCATCCAGAGCCAGAGGGCCGGTGACCACGCAGCCGGGGATGCCCCGCTCCTTGATGGCGGCGGCGCTGACGGTGGAGGGCATCTTCTCGGTGACGTTCTCCACGGCGGACAGGACGGCTACCTTAGGGCAGTCGTTGCCCAGGGCCTTGGCCACGGGCAGGGCGTTCTCCACGATGCCGATCTGGGTCTCGACGTCAGGGGCGATGTTGATGGCGGCGTCGGTGATCATGACGAAGCGGCCCTCATACTCGAACATACCCACCTGGCTCACCAGACGACGGGCACCCTCGGGGATCAGGCCGGTCTCGCGGTTCAGGATGGCCTTGGCAAAGCTGGAGGTCTGCAGGATGCCCTTCATGGGGATGTCGGCCTTGCCTTCCTTCACCAGCTTGACAGCGATCTTGGCGGCTTCCAGCTCCTCGCCGTCGAAGTCCACGATCTCGTAATCGGCCTCGTTCTCGCCCATCTCGTGGAGCATGTCGATGATCATGTCCTTCTTGCCGATCAGGGTGCCTTCCACCACGCCCTTGCGCTTGGCATGGACGACGGCGCTCAGGGCGGGCTCGTCATGGGCGTTGGCCAGGGCGATGCGCTTTTTCAGGTTCTGGCCCAGCACATAGGCTTCCATTTCTTTGAAAGTAGTAAACATGTTTTGTTCCTCCGAAAATAAAGTGTATTTTTTTCCTTCTATCTCTTATCACATTTACCCGCTTATTATACACTCTTGGTTTTTCAAAAACAACTAAAACAACAACATTTTTTCCACGATTTTCTATTTGGAAAAAGAGTTCTTGCCTTTGGGGCGGATTTACGGTATACTATACACATTGATTTATGTGGGAGGCTCTTTCTATGGATGGTTTCTATTCGTTCCTGTTCTACGGCCTGATCGCCGTGGGCGCTGTTCTGATCATTTCGCTGACCGTGCTGCGGATCGACTGGGCGCGGCACCCGGAAAAGTACAAAAAAGACGTGGAAAACTACGAGAAAGAGCAGTATTGGAAGAAGAAAAAGCAGGATCAGGAGGCCGCCATCAAGAAGGCCAAGGAGAAGGAAAAGGCCAAAAAGCGCCAGGCACGGGTGGATAAGCTGAACCAGTACCGTGCCATCAACGGCAAGGGCCCGCTGGCGGAGAAAAATAAGAACAGCAAGAAAAAGTAATGATAAAACGTCCGCAGAGTAATTTCTGCGGACGTTTTATCATTTTCCCTGCGCCAGGATGCGCAGCGCCTGGCCGATGTTGGCCACCGGCAGCAGCGTCAGGCCCGGCAGGGGCTTCAGCTCGCCTGAACGGTGGGCGGGGATCATGCACTGGGTAAAGCCCAGGCGATGCACCTCCGACAGGCGCTGCTCCAGATGGTTGATGCTGCGCACCTCGCCGGAGAGGCCGATCTCCCCCACCGCCGCCAGCGTATCCGGCACCGCCTTGTCCAGATAGCTGGACGCCACGGCCACCACCGCCGCCAGATCCGCCGCGGGCTCCTCCAGCGTCAGGCCGCCGATGATGTTCAGATAGGTATCGCACTGGCTGACCTTCAGG
>CAKTZN010000071.1 GCA_934635545.1 uncultured Oscillospiraceae bacterium
GGCTAAAAACGTGCCACCGGCACGTTTTCTTAACGCCCCGACAGTTCTCCAAGCGCTGAGTTTGTACCCTGTTTTCTGCAAAGGCTCCTGCTTCGGCAGGGGCCTTTGTTCCTTTCGGGCGTTTTGCTGCCCGCTGCGCAAAATCGCTCTTTTACTTCTGCGAGCTCTGTGCTATACTATTAGGGCAGGCTGTTTGGCGACCGCTGCTGTGCCACTGTACCTGCAAAGACCGAGAAATACGCAAGCTGCCGATGGCGGCTTTTTGAATGGATGCTGGTTAGCATTGCCTAACTTGCGGCGCGTGGAAATGACATATGTGAGGTGAAGAACATGACGACAGAAGAAAAGAAGAAGTTTATCCGATGGTGCATGCTCGGCGCGATCGGAGGGATATGTATGGCGGCCGGGGATTGGCTGCTGGGGTGTATTCCGATCCAGGGGACGGACACGGGGATGTTCAAGAGAGCCTACTATCTGTCCGGCGCCTACGGCCTGTGGAGACCGGTGCTGATCGTCGGGCTGGGTGCGATCGGGGCGTTTCTCTATTTCTTTATGGTAAAGGCGCTGAACGCGGATGTGGACGAAAAGTACAGAAAAACAAAGATCATCCACAATTTATGCGGCATGTTCACCGTTGCGGTAGCGCTGGCGATCCATCTCTGGTCGGCGACCCTGGCGTGGCTTACCGCGTATCTGGGGCCGCGTATTGGGCCGGAGGCGGCCATCACGGCGGTCACTGCCTATCAGGACGATATGCTTGTCGCCATTCTCCCGATGTATCTTCCGATGGTGCTGTTTTTCGGGATCCATTTTGTGATGCTGCTTGCCGGAAAGACCCGTTATCCCAGGCGGATGCTCATTTTCCACCCGGTCACATGGAACATCCTGCTGGTCATTGTTCCGGACATCGCGCAGGCTCTGCAGGTGCCCGCCGCCACATGGATGTCCGTGATGAGCCAGAGCAGTACCAACAGCGCCATTGTGATCTGGTGCATCACGGTTGCGGTTTATGAGAGAAAGCGCGTGCAAAAAGAGAGGATACCGGCGGAATGACGCTGCTTTTCACGCGTTCTGTACGCCTTCTGTATGCAATTCCCGATAGGTTTTCACGATAATAAATGCTGAGATGATAAAGGTCAGAATGTCCGACACCGGCATGGAATACAATACGCCGTCCAAACCGAAGAACACCGGCAGCAACAGGGCAAAGCCCACACCGAACACCACCTCACGGAACATGGACAGCAGCGTGGATGCCAGCGCCTTGCCCACCGCCTGCAGGAAGATAAAGCACGCCTTGTTGACACAGGCCAGCACCATCATGCAGAGATAGGTGCGGAACGCCTTGATAGCAAAGTCCGTATAGTAGCTGCTCTCATTGGCAGCACCGAAAATGGCGATGAGTTGCCGGGGGAAGCCCTCCGCCAGTACCAGCGCCACCGCGCCCACCAGTGCCTCGGCCATCAGCAGCCTGGTGAACAACTCCCGAACCCGTAGTTTCTTCTCTGCGCCCATGTTATAGCCCACAATGGGGATGCAGCCTGCCGCCATGCCGACCACGATGGAAATGACGATCTGGAAGAACTTCATCACGATGCCCACCACAGCCATCGGGATCTGCGCGTATTGCGCCTGTCCAAACACAGCGTCCATCGCGCCATATTTGCGGAGCATATTGTTGATGGCCGCCATGGCCGCCACCAGACTGATCTGCGAAAGAAAACTGGTGATCCCCAGCGTCAGCATCCGTCCGCAGACACTTCCCCGCAGGGCATAATCGCTGCTTGCAGGCTTGATGATCTTCATGTGCAGCAGATACCACACCGCAAGGAATGCCGTTGCCACCTGGCCGATGACCGTGGCAACAGCCGCGCCCATCATGCCCCATTGGAAGATAAAGATGAAGATGGGGTCAAGAATCATGTTGATGACAGCACCTGCCAGCGTGGAGATCATGGCGAATTTGGGGTTTCCGTCCGCACGAATGATCGGGTTCATCGCCTGACCAAACATATAAAACGGGATGCCCAGCGTGATATAGAAGAAATACTCCTGAGAGTGGCGGAACGTTTCTTCGTTGACGGTGCCGCCAAACATGGCGATGATGCTGTCCGCAAAAATGAGATAGACTGCCGTTAAAACAAGACTGCCGGCAACCGATAACACAACGGCGTTGCCCACGCTGCGCTTTGCCTTGTCCATTTCCCCGCGGCCCAGCGCCATGCTGACAAAAGCACAGCAGCCGTCGCCCACCATAACGGCGATGGCCAATGCTACGACGGTCAGCGGAAAAACCACGGTGTTGGCCGCGTTGCCGTAAGAGCCCAGGTAGCTGGCGTTGGCAATAAAGATCTGGTCAACGATGTTATAGAGCGCACCTACCAGCAGCGAGATGATGCAGGGAACGGCATACTGCCCCATGAGCCTTCCGATACGCTCCGTCCCCAAAAATTGATTTCCGTTGTTCATAACGATCACCTTTCTTTTCAAAAATAAGAAATGCGTAAGTCCAGCATGATCCGGACTTACGCATTTCTGCCACACGATCTGATTATGAACTTTTACCCATTTCCGCAAAAAGACGTGCGGCGTTTCTGCAACCGGATTTACGCAGAAAACGCCACACGTTGTAGAGGTATTATAGCGGAAGCGGCGGAAAATTTCAAATGTTTTTTCTGTCAGGACGGCAGAACAGATACACAGCGATTCGCAGAGACTGCGCTTTCAAATTGGAGCGGTCGGAGTCATTTCTGAAGATTTCCTGATTGCGCAGGCTGGCCCATTACGGTATAATGATACCGTAATGGACGAAAAAGGCAGAGGGAGGAGACGCCATGACTTTTATTCAGCATTACGACTCGCCGCTGGGCGGCATTCTGCTGGCGGCGGATGAGATCGGCCTGACCGGCCTGTGGTTCGATGGGCAAAAATACTTTGCCCGCGATCTGCCCGCGGAGCGTGTGGAGCAGAATACACCCGCTCTCTCGGAGGCCAAGCGCTGGCTGGACATCTACTTTACCGGTCGGGAGCCGGATTTCCTGCCGCCGCTGCACCCCATCGGCTCCGCGTTCCGGCAGGAGGTGTGGAGCATTCTCCTGCAGATCCCCTATGGGCAGACCGCCGCCTATGGCGAGATCGCCCGGCAGCTTGCCGCAAAGCGGGGCCTTGCCCGGATGTCCGCCCAGGCGGTGGGCGGCGCGGTGGGCCACAATGAGATATCCATCATCATTCCCTGCCACCGTGTGGTGGGCACCAACGGCAGTCTGACCGGATACGCCGGAGGAGTTGACAGAAAGGTGAAGCTGCTGGAATTGGAGCATGCCGATATGACGGAGCTTTTCGTGCCGAAGAAGGGCACCGCGCTCTGATACGCGGGCCGGACAGGTACCTATATTTCCATGATCGAAGGAGAAACATATATGAAGATCGCAGAAATCATGAAGAAGATGATCGATTTTTCCGGCGGCAATATCCACGATATCAACCACTTCATCTGTGTGTGGACGTATGCCAAAACCATTGCCGAGATGGAGGGGCTGGACGCGGAGACGCAGTATATCCTTGAGGTGGCCGCCATCACCCACGACATCGCCTGCCCACTGTGCCGGGAGAAGTACGGCAGCACCAACGGGAAATATCAGGAGACGGAGGGTGCGCCTATGGTGCGGGACTTCCTGCGCGGCACCGGCCTGACAGAGGCGCAGATCGACCGGGTGGCATTCCTGGTGGGGCATCATCACACGTTTACCGATGGCTGCGGCAGGGACTATCAGATCCTGCTGGAGGCGGACTATATTGTCAACGCCGCGGAGAAGGGCTACGAGCGCCGGAATGTGGAGAACTTTATCCATGAGATCATGTGGACGGAGAGCGGCAAGGCCCTGGCCAAAGCGGTTTTCTGCGTCTGAACGCAAGCGGAGCAGCTCAACGAATAGACAAAGGGAGTGACACGCGAAAGCGTGTCACTCCCTTTGTCTATTCGCATATTCTGCGGCTCAGATCACATAATCGTTTCCTGCGGGGGCACTGCGGGCCAGATCCGCCAGGGTGATGTTGTCAAAATACTCCGTGATGAGCTTGTCCAGCCCCTGCCACATGGACAGCGTGCGGCACTCCGACGCCCGGGGACATGCACCGGCGCCGGGCTCGAGACAGGATACCGGCGCCATGGAGTCCTCCGTCACCCTTAGAATACTGCCCACGGTGTACAGCTCCGGCGCCTTCGTCAACTGATAGCCGCCGCCCTTGCCCCGCAGGCCGTTCAGCAGCTTGGCCTTGACCAGCAGCTTGATGATGCTCTCCAGATACTTTTCCGAGATCTCCTGCCGCTGCGCGATGACCTTCAGGGGAATGAAGCCGTCTGTCCGGTGCTCTGCCAGGTCGACCATGACCCGCAGCGCATAGCGGCCTTTGGTGGAAACCAACATGCCGAACCCTCCTCTCGTGGATAAACCCATTATACAGCATGGTAAATAGGAAAATCAATGTAAAATTTTACGATTTGCTCTTGACAAACCGGGGAGATGAGACTATAATCACACTAACCTACAAGAAAGGTTGGTATTAATATGAAATACGACCTGCACCTCCGATGTCGCCGTGCTGACCGATAAACCCAGAAACACGAAAACAAAACCACACACAACGACATATTATAGGAGGAATACATAATGAGCAAGATCTATACATCCGCTGACCAACTGATCGGCAAGACCCCGCTGCTGGAGCTGACCCATATCGAGAAGGAAGAGGGCCTGGAGGCCAAGGTGCTGGGCAAGCTGGAGTACTTCAACCCCGCCGGAAGCGTGAAGGACCGTATCGCCAAGGCCATGATCGACGATGCCGAGCAGAAGGGCCTGCTGAAGCCCGACTCCGTCATCATCGAGCCTACCTCCGGCAATACCGGCATCGGCCTGGCCTCGGTGGCCGCCGCCCGCGGCTACCGCATCATCATCGTGATGCCCGAGACCATGAGCGTGGAGCGCCGCCAGTTGATGAAGGCCTACGGCGCGGAGCTGGTGCTGACCGAGGGCGCCAAGGGCATGAAGGGCGCCATCGCCAAGGCCGACGAGCTGGCCAAGGAGATCCCCAACAGCTTCGTTCCCGGCCAGTTCGTGAACCCCGCCAACCCCGCCGTTCACAAGGCCACCACCGGCCCCGAGATCTGGGAGGATACCGACGGCAAGGTGGATATCTTCGTGGCGGGCGTCGGCACCGGCGGCACCGTCACCGGCACCGGCGAATATCTGAAGAGCCAGAACCCCAACGTGAAGGTGGTGGCCGTGGAGCCCGCCTCCTCCCCCGTCCTGAGCAAGGGCGTGGCCGGCAGCCACAAGATCCAGGGCATCGGCGCGGGCTTTGTGCCCGATGTGCTGGACACCAAGGTGTACGACGAGATCATCCCTGTGGAAAACGAGGACGCCTTTGCCGCCGGTAAGCTGATCGGCAAGAAGGAGGGCGTGCTGGTGGGTATCTCCTCCGGTGCCGCCGTCTGGGCCGCCATCCAACTGGCCAAGCGGCCGGAGAACAAGGGCAAGACCATCGTGGCCCTGCTGCCCGACACCGGTGACCGCTATCTCTCCACGCCGCTGTTCGCCGACTGAGGAGACTGTGAATCAAAAAAGAGACTGCCGCCGGGCAGTCTCTTTTTTTGACATTTTTTCAAAAGCTGAAACATTTCCTCCGAAAATGCGTTATGATAGTTGACGGCCGTCAAGAATACCAAAAACGCCCGAAGGAAGTGAGCGATTTGACAGAGGAACAGGCCCTGCGGCAGATGCAGCAAGGGGCGCAGGATGCACTGGCATGGTTCATCCATCAATACGGTGCGTATGTCAGCACCATTATTTACAACATCATCGGCCAGCGCATGTCCAACGCCGACGTGGAGGAGGCGTCCTCCGACGTATTTCTGGCCCTGTGGAACAACGCGGGAAAGCTGCACCCCTGTGCCGTCCGGCCGTGGCTGGCCACGGTGGCCCGCAACACGGCCCGCAGCCGCCTGCGCCGTGCGCCGGATACCCTGCCCCTGGACGAGGAGGCTGTCATCACCGACGACCGGACGCCGGAGGCGGCGCTGGAGCGGCGGGAGGCGACGGAGCGCATCCGCATGGCGCTGTGGAGCCTGAACCCTGTGGATCGTGAGGTGATGGTGCGGTACTACTTCTACTATCAGAAGACCGCCGCCATCGCCGCGGACATGGCGCTGAACGAGGCCACCGTCCGCACCAAGCTGAGCCGCGGACGGGCCCGGCTGCGGGACTTTCTGCTGCGGGCGGAAAACGAACCGGAAAACAAGAAAGGAGGCGCGGCATGGAATATAACATCTACGATCTGATGGACGAGTTTGCCGACGAGAATATTGCGCTTTCCCCCTGCGGCACAGCCGACCTCCGTCGTATAGAGGAGCTGACTATGAAAAGAATCGAAGAGCAGACCCCGCCCCGCCGGGCGAAGAGGACCGTCCGCCGTGTGACCCGCACGGTGCTGGTGGCCGCCATCGTGGCGGCGCTGTGCGGCGTGACCGTGGTGGCCGCCAAGCTGGGCGTGGCCGACAGCTTCAAGGGCTATTTCGGCGACCTGACGGCGGAACAGAAGCAGGTGATGGAGGAGCTGGGCACCACGGACATGCAGCCCGTCACCAGCAACGGCACCACCATCACGCCGCTGGCGGCCATCTGCGACGAGAACAACTATTACCTCCGCCTGCGCATCGAGGCCCCGGAGGGAACGGAGCTGTACGATTACCGCGAGGGCGAGGGCAACATGCAGCTATGGGATAGCGCGAACGACATTTTTACCTTTTTTACCTGTGACGAGTACGATGCCATGGGAATGTGCATCGACTGTGAGTGGTTCGACGAGACTCCTGGCGATAATATTCTGGAGGTAGTGGTTAAGATTGTCGGACAATATATGGACTCCAGAGTTATGGCCGAACTCAAGAAAACAGGGGGAGAGGATGTCACCGTCATGTCCTTTACGGACGGCAAGCCCAAGCAGATCAATATCCACAACCTCTGGTGGAAGCCGTGGAACACAGATCTCCCCTACGAGGTGCTGCTGGAGGGCGACTGGAGCTTTGAGATCGGCCGGAACGCCAAAGCCGCGCCCATGATCTATGTGGATGCGTCCGGACGGACCACCGAAAGCGTATGGTCGGAGCCGGGCTATCCCCTTACGCTGGAATACTTCCGCATCTCACCCCTGTCCGTGGTGGGCGAGTACAGCTACCCGTATGATGAACGCATCGCCGAGGGTTCCTGTGACGGCTACGGCGTGACCAACTTCGCGCTGGTGATGAAGGACGGCAGCACATTGGAGCTGGGAACTGGCGGAGGTGGGACGACAGGATGGGACTTTGCGTCGCTGAATAGCCGCTTTGACGCGCCCATCGACGTGACCCAGGTGGATCACATCGTCTTCGGCGACCAGATCATCCCCGTGCCGCAGACGGCGGAGTAAGCCGTGGGACGGAAAAGGCACAGTAGACAGGCGTAGGGGCGGACGATAACGGATGTACCATCGACAAACCGCGCGTAGGGGGGGGCTCTGCCCCTCCCGCCGATAAATGAAAAAACTTACGCCATACGGCGGGCGGGGTAGAACCCCGCCCCTACGAAAAACCACAGTTCGGAACGCTCTCCCACACAACACCAGGCGGGGTACGCATTGCGTACCCCGCCTGGTATCATATGCAGAAGAAGCGGGAGAGAGATCACTTCTCCAGATACTCCAGCGCCACGCGGCTCATGGCCGATACGCCGGAGATCATGACCTTTTCGTCAAAGACGATCTTACCGTTGTGCAGCGACACCTGATTCTCGCCGTGGCCTGCGTCGATCATCATGAAGGCGCAGGGAGTGCCGGTCAGCTTGCCGAAGAAGCTGAAGTCCTCGCTGCCGGAGAAGGGCTGGGTGATGTAGCGCACGGCGCTCTGGCCCAGCTCGTCGGTGGCGGCCTTCTCCACCAGGTCGATCATGGCGCTGTCGTTGTAGGTGGCGGCATAGCCCTCCTCAAGCTGCACCTCGATGTCGCAGGCGAAGGCGATGCCGATGCCCTTGCAGACGCGGTTGACCTCCTCGATGGCGGTCTCCCGCACCTCGTCGCCGAAGGTGCGCAGCACGGCCACCATTTTGGCCTCGCCGGCGGTGATGTTCACCGCGTCGCCGCCGGACATGGTGCCCACCGTCAGCACGGCGGTGGCCAGCGGGTCGGTGCGGCGGGAGACCACTGTCTGCAGTGTGGTGATCAGATACCCGGCGCAGGCGATGGCGTCATGGGCGGTGTGGGGCGCGGAGCCGTGGCCGCTCTTACCGTGGACGGTGATGTGGAACAGATCCACCGCGCTGGTGAAGTAGCCCTTGTACAGGTTCAGCGTGCCCACCGTGTCATTCTCGGAGGGGCAGACATGCTGGCCGAAGATGGCGTCCACATGGGGGTTCTCCATGACGCCCGCCGCCACCAGCTTCCGGGCGCCGCCGGGCATGGTGTCCTCGCTGGGCTCAAAGATGAACTTCACCGTACCGGCGAAGGAATCCCGCAGGTGGCACAGGGCCTTGGCAAGACCCAACAGCATGGTGGTGTGCAGGTCGTGACCGCAGGCGTGCATGACGCCCTCGTTCTGGCTGGCGAAGGGCAGGCCCGTCTCCTCGTGTACCGGCAGGGCGTCGATGTCCGCACGGAAGGCCACGCATTTGCCGGGGCCCTTGCCGCCGTGGAGCAATCCCACCACGGCGGTGGGCAGGGGGGACTGTACCTCGTCCATGCCCATCTTCTCCAGCTCCCTGCGGATCAGATCGCTGGTGCGTACTTCGGTCATGCCCAGCTCGGGGTGGGCATGGATATCGCGGCGGATGGCCACGAGCTCGTCGAAAATGCTCTCGACGTAGGTTTTGATCTCAGACACGGAATAAGACTCCTTTCAAAGAAGCGGCGGCACTTACAGCCACGCGCTCATGACGCCGGCCACCAGCACGGAGGTGATGGACACGGTGACCATACCGGCCACCAGCATCTTGGGCATGATCTGGGCGTT